>JBBKAW010000103.1:20865-73486 GCA_037722135.1 Aquificaceae bacterium | reverse complement strand
TTAGATATATATTATATTCCTATGGAGTTTCCAAAGCTAAGACCAAGGAGATTAAGGAGGAACGAAAATATCCGTAGGCTTGTAAGAGAAACCAAGCTAACCCTTGACGACCTTATATACCCCATTTTTGTGCGATATGGTCAAGGTATCGTGGAAGAAGTCCCAAGCATGCCTGGGGTTTATCGCTACAGCCTTGACAAGGTAGTGGACGCAGTAAAAGAGGTAAGAGACCTTGGCATACCTGCCATAATACTCTTCGGCATACCAGAGCACAAAGATGAGGTAGGCTCGGACACTTGGAGTGATGAAGG
The DNA here is from genome assembly GCA_037722135.1 of Aquificaceae bacterium. Taxonomy (NCBI): domain Bacteria; kingdom Pseudomonadati; phylum Aquificota; class Aquificia; order Aquificales; family Aquificaceae; genus Pampinifervens; species Candidatus Pampinifervens sericum. The sequence continues at coordinate 73,175 of JBBKAW010000103.1, read as the reverse complement.
CATTATACAAAGGGCTCTAAGGCTCATAAAGAAGGAAGTGCCAGATATGTATCTTATAACGGATGTATGCTTTTGTGAGTATACAACGCATGGACATTGTGGAGTGCTGTGTGATGGAGATGTTCATAACGACCTGACCCTTGAAAACCTCAAGAAGCAAGCCATATCGCATGCCAAAAATGGTGCGGACATGCTTGCACCTTCTGGCATGATGGATGGTATGGTAAGGGCTATAAGAGAAGCCTTAGATTCCTCGGGCTTTGAACACATTCCTATAATGGCATATTCCGCCAAGTATGCTTCTGCCTTTTATGGACCCTTTAGGGAAATAGCTGAATCCGCACCAGCTTTTGGAGATAGAAGAAGCTACCAGATGGACCCAGCAAACTCAAGAGAAGCCATTAAAGAGATACTTTTGGATGTGCAAGAGGGTGCAGACATTGTAATGGTAAAACCGGCTTTAGCTTACCTTGATATAATAGCAAAAGTAAAAGAACACACTTTCCTGCCAGTGTGTGCCTACAATGTAAGTGGTGAATATGCCATGATAAAGGCAGGTGGCAAACTTGGCTGGATAGATGAGAAGAGGGTTATGATAGAAACCCTACTTTCTATAAAGCGTGCTGGTGCGGACATGATAATCACCTACTTTGCAAAGGATATAGCACAACTCATAAACAAGGGTGAACTTTAATGGGTTTAGCTGAGAAATATCCGGTAAGGTCCATCATAGAAGATTGGAAACACTGGCAAGGAGACTGGAAACTGGTAGGAGGTATACCTTATGCTATAGCTTTGCCAAGACCTATTAATCAAATTACACTCATAAAACTCGGACACCTACTATATAGCACTTTAGGGAATTGCGAAGACTGTAAAGTATCGGGAGAACTTGACAGGTATATCACGGTAATAAGAAAGGGTAAAAAGTCCGCCACAGATGGTTATTGAAATAGTTTCGCTTTCCAGTAGACATATGGATGAAGGGCTTAAAACTGTGTGAAAGAGAAAAGGTGAAATATTCTGTGCTTGTTTATCCTGATGAGAAGATGGTTAAAGGTAGAGAGAAAAGGGACAGAAGCTTCAGCTTTGAAGAATGTAAGGTAGATATAAAGCTTGAGGAGGTTTTGATATGAGATTCTATGGAATACCTTTTGAGGATAGGATGCTTGAAATAGTAGAGAGGATAACAGATGGTGTATGGCTTTATGAAGAGGATGGCAATAAGGAAGAGCTGTCTGCAGAGGAAGTTAAGAAAAAACTCCTTGAGTTGGTCAATATGGTAAAGAGTTGGAAGCAAGAAAGTAGGCATATACCCGCAGGCACGACCTTCTTCTTTGTAAGCACTCCAGACAACCCTCAAGCTATAAAGGTTTATGACCTATCTTCTCTTGGATGTTCCTCAAGTCTTAGCCCCCCAAGGTGGAAGGTCTACAAAAAGGAGCTTGAAGGTCAGCTTTGATGGTATACTTCCTCAAGTATCGCTTTGCCACCCTCTTCTAAGAGCCTTCTGGCAAGTTTTTTGCCTATCTGTTCCGCCTGATGTGGGTCTCCTTCTTCCACTCCTTCTAAAAACCTTTTTCCTTCAAGGTCAGAAATAAAGGCTTTTAGCTTTAATTTCTCGCCTTCAAGCCACGCATAGGCACCTATGGGCACTTGGCAACCACCTTGAAGTTCTCTTAGAAAAGCCCTTTCACACTCCGCCCTAATACGACTTTCTCTATGGTCAAGAAAGGCTATAGCCTCATACACCCTCTTGTCTTCTTGCCTTATCTCTATGGCGAGACTTCCTTGACCCACTGCAGGGATAAAGTCTTCCAATACTTGGCTTACCCTTTCCTCAAAGCCCATTCTTTTAACACCTGCGTAAGCAAGCACTATGGCGTCATAAAGTCCTTCCTCCAGTTTTCTGAGCCTTGTATCCACATTCCCGCGAAGGGTCTCCACCCTCAAGTCTGGTCTTTTTCTCTTTATCTGAACCTGTCTCCTCAAAGAGGAAGTGCCTACCTTTGCACCCTCTGGAAGCTCATGAAGTCCTCTCCCATCCCTTGATATGAGCACATCAAAAGGCTCTTCCCTCTCTGTTATAGCTCCGAGAATGAGACCCTCTGGCAAAACCATTGGCACATCCTTTAAAGAATGAACCGCAAGGTCTATATCTCCTCTCAGAAGTGCCTCCTCTATCTCTTTTACAAAGAGTCCTTTGCCTCCTATTTTTGCCAAAGGAGCGTCAAGGATTTTATCGCCGGTGGTAGTGATAAGCACAAGCTCTACGCTGTATCCCCTGCTCTCAAGCCTCTCCTTTACATAGTTTGCCTGCCAAAGAGCTAACTTGCTCTTTCGTGTGCCTATGCGAAGTGTATTCTTACTCATCCTTGTCAACCCTACCAAGTTTTTCTATTATCCTTCTAAACTTTTCAAAAGGCATGACTTTCTCACTTTCTTCAATCCGCTCTGTGGTTATTACGAAAGCTCCGTCTGTATCTACTTCAACGATAGCTCTACCCTTTTTTGCAAACCTTTTCCTTGAGAGGTCCTTATCTTCATCAAGCGTTATAAAAAAAACTTTTATATTTTGCGTGAGCTTTGATTGTTTCAACTTCAAAGACCAATAACCTGTTTGAGCTATTCTTTCTCTTAAGGTAGCTTTTACGGATATTATCGCCAAAGCTCTGCAATTCTTATTGTATATAACTAAATCAGCATCTGGAACATGCATCCCAAACTCACCATAATCAACAAGTATACTCCTTTTCACCATGCATAGACACTCATCTAACACTATACCACTTAACTTTGAACCACTTATTATATTTAAACCATGTTTTTTAACTTCAGAACTTATAACTTCCACTATCAACTCTTCAAGAAGCCTCCCTTTGAAGGCTTTCCAGCTTTGCTCTGCGTCTTTTATACCAAACTTGGTTATTTCCCCAGAGAACTCTTGCCTTATGGTTTCAAGAATATTAGAAAGGTTTTCTATGCCCTTTAGTTTTACATCTTCTATAGCTTTCAATCTTAAAGCCTTAAGAAAAACCTTTTTACCATCTTTCATAGAAATTCCACCTTATCTTCACTTCTTTCCTTTTAACATTTTCTTCCTTTTTAACTATTATAAGGTATTTAAAACCCCTTAGATAGAAGTTATGCTGTAAAGCCTTGCTATGCCAAAAGGGAGTATTTGAGGCTTGATTTCTGCGAACTACACAAACCACATCAACAGGAGAAAAATATTTTGTAAGTCTTTCGTATATCTTAAAGCCCACTGGAATATATTCCCCCTTTGCCCATTGGTCACCTATTAACCAAGCCAATACTTTACCTTTTTTGAGTATTCTATAACATTCCTGCATTACTTTTTCAAGCTCCTCGTAAAACTCTTCAGAACTTGCAGGTATATGACCTATATTTAAGGGATGGTCGTTATATTTGATGTTGTCTCCGTATGGCGAGTCTACAAACACTAAATCCACCGTTTCATCCTTCAGAGGTATGTTTCTGGCATCCGCCTGTATTATATCTTTTCTCGTCGGCACTATATCAAAGGCTACAACCCTTCTCCTCTCTTCAAGGCACACATCTATCGTAGTCCCAGAACCTGCCATAGGGTCGCATACTATCTCACCGGGTTCAGTGTATCTCCATATGAGGTTATAAATAATGAAGGCTGGAGTAACGCCGGGGTATTTATTATTACCCTTTCTGGTATATCCGTAACTTTGGTATGGATAGTCCCACAAGGTAGTTGTCATCATTGGGGGTATGTATTTGTCATCTATTATTTCTTCCTTGCGAAGCCTATTTATTGCTCTTCCCTCAAGGATATTCTTTATCAGAAGTGCCCCCTTCTCTGTCAGTATATCTCTCCACGAGATGTTAAGACTTCTAAAGATTGAACTTGCCTTTTCAACTTTTTTTATGGTTTGTGTTGTTTCAAAGCGTATATAGTAAGGGTATCTACCTTCAAAGATTGGAATACCTTTATCATATCCAGGTTCGCCTTTTGCAGTAAAAGTGCCATAAAGAACATCTTTGTCAAGATTATACAGAAAAATAAAATCGCCTTCTTTAACTGCGAATAACTTATTTGCGTAATTTTTCCCAGTCAAGATTATCCTATTAGACAATAGTGTTTCCTCGCTCTTGTCAGTGCAAGCAAAGATAAAACCATGTCTAACAAAATGCTTTTTTACTTCACTTTTTTCTACCTCCACCGAGCTTAGGAAACCCATTTCCTCTAACCTTCCACCACCCTTATATGAAGCTCCTTGAGCTGTTTTGGCTCCACATAGTCTGGTGCACCAGTAAGAGGGCATATACCCTTCTGGGTTTTGGGAAAGGCTATCACATCCCTTATAGAGTCCAAGCCTCTCATTATGGCAATTAGCCTGTCCAGTCCAAAGGCAAGTCCACCATGTGGTGGTGCTCCAAAGCGTAGTGCGTCAAGTAGAAAACCAAACTTCTCCCTTGCCTCCATCTCTGGTATCTCCAAAAGCTTAAAGACAAGCTCCTGAAGGTCCTTCCTATGTATACGAATAGAACCTCCTCCCACCTCGTAGCCATTTATCACAAGGTCATAAGCCCTCGCCTTCACGGAATGAACAAGCCTCTTTTTCTCCTCCAAGTCCTGCACCTGTAGAGCCCTTTCAAGAAGCGGAATATCTTCCTCTCTGGGTGATGTGAAGGGGTGGTGCAAAGAGACAAACCTCTTCTCTTCTTCATCCCATTCCATAAGAGGGAAGTCCACCACCCAAAATATGTCAAATTTACTCGTATCTATGAGGTTGTATTTCTTGCCTATGTGAAGCCTTAGATTTCCAAGAATACGGTAGACCATTTCCCTTTTGTCCGCGGAGAAAAATATCACATCCCCCCTTTCAGCCCTTAGTCTCTGTAAGAGTTCTCTGGTCTCTTCCTCAGAGAAAAACTTTACTATTGGTGAGTTTAGCTTATCTTCTTCTACCTTTATCCAAGCAAGACCCTTTGCTCCAAGGCTTTGCACAAATTGGGTAAGCTCATCTATCTCTTTCCTTGAGAGGTTTGAGCCTTTGAAGTTTATAGCCTTTACCACTCCACCAGATTCTATGGCTTGACGAAACACTTTAAACTCTGTATTTTTGAAGACCTGTGTGAGGTCCACAAGCTCAAGCCCAAACCTACGGTCCGGCTTGTCAGAGCCATAAGTTTCCATAGCATACTCATAGGAAATACGGTCAAAGGGGAGCTTTAACTCAACGCCGAGAAGCTCTTTAAAGAGGCTATATATAAGCCTTTCGCTAAAAGCCATAACATCCTCTTCTTCTACAAAGGACATTTCAAAGTCTATCTGGGTAAATTCAGGCTGACGGTCCGCACGCAGGTCTTCGTCCCTTAGACATTTAACTATCTGGAAATATCTATCAAAACCTGCAACCATAAGCACTTGCTTAAAGAGCTGTGGAGACTGGGGGAGAGCATAAAACTTGCCCGGATGTAACCTTGAGGGAACAAGAAAGTCCCTTGCACCCTCTGGGGTGGACTTGGTAAGAAAGGGTGTCTCTATTTCCACAAAGCCTTCCTCAAGGAAAACCTTCCTTATTACCTGATAGGCTCTATGCCTAAAGAGAAGGTTTTCCTTCATGCTTTCCCTTCTTAGGTCCAAGTAGCGATATTTGAGTTTTGTCTCTTCCGAAAGGTGTGTCTCTTCGTCAATGGGGAAAGGCAAAGCTTCTGAAGTGTTGAGAATTTCAAGCTCTTCAATTACCACTTCGTAGTTTCCCGTCTTAAGTTTTGGATTTTCTGTGCCCGGGGGTCTTTTTCTTACGATGCCACGCAAGGCAACCACATACTCTGACCTAAGTCTGTCCGCAAGTTCATACACTTGAGGGTTTGTCTTCTCTTCTACCACGCACTGGACTATACCCTCTCTGTCTCTTAGGTCTATAAAGATTACTCCTCCATGGTTTCTTATGCGATGAACCCAGCCGTTTAGGATAACCTCCTTTCCGAGGTCTTGTTCGCTGATGTGTCCGCAGTATCTTGTTCTTTTTAGCATATTTAAATTATAGAAAATCCTTACTTTGCATGCCTTAAGATGGTAGAATATAAGGTAATGAAGGTAAGAGTTCTTATACTTCCCAAGAAAGGACTTCTTGACCCAGAAGGCAGGGCGGTAAAGGAGATGCTCCGTGAGGGTGGTTTTGATGTAAAAGATGTAAAGGTGGGAAAAGTGGTGGAGCTTGAGGTGGGAGAAGGCACAGACATAAAAGCCCTTGTGGAGAAGTATCTCGTAAATCCCTTAGTTGAGGAGTATGTAATAGAATGAGGTTTGCGGTATGTGTATTTCCGGGGTCTAACTGTGATTACGATACATACTACGTGATAAGGGACCTTCTTGGACAAGAGGTGAGCTTTGTAGACCACAATACAAAAAGGCTTGATGCCTTTGATTGTGTAGTTTTGCCAGGTGGTTTTTCTTTTGGAGACTATTTAAGAGCTGGAGTGCTTGCCAGCAAAACACCCCTTGGCAACGCTATAGTGGAATACGCACAAAAAGGTGGGCTCGTGCTTGGTATATGCAACGGCTTTCAAATTCTCACAGAGCTTCAGCTATTGCCAGGTGCTTTACTCAAGAATGAAAACCTAACCTTTCTATGTAAGGACGTATACCTTAGAGTTGAAAACAATTCCTTACCCTTTACCAGAAAGTTTGAAAAGGGTGAGGTGATAAAACTCCCCATAGCCCATGGAGAAGGAAGGTATTATGTGCCAGAGGATGAGCTAAGGTCTATGGAGGAAAGGGGTCAAATTGTCCTAAGATACTGTGATGAAAAGGGTAATATAAACCCTCAAGCTAATCCCAATGGTTCTATATCCAACATAGCAGGTGTATGCAACAAGGAAGGCAATGTCTTTGGTCTTATGCCTCATCCAGAAAGAGCTTGCGAAGACCTACTTGGCTACCGAGACGGCATAATACTCTGGCATTCTCTTGTCACTTAGGGCTATAATTTAAGCATGAGATTTTCTAACGAAGCAAAAGTAGGCTTTCTTGTGCTTTTATTTTCCCTTGGCTTTGCCTTTCTTATACTTACCTTCGGGGAGGTTCCCTTTTTCAGACCTGCGGTAAAAACTTACAAGGTCTACTTTGACAATGTGGCAGGGCTTAGTGTAGGTGCGGAGGTAAGGGTTGCTGGTATAAAAAGTGGAAGGGTAAGGTCTATTAGCCTAAAAGATGGCAAGGTGGAGGTGGTTTTTGAACTTGACAAGGATATAACCCTCTATAGAGATGCACAGGCGGAGATAGGAACTCTTGGTCTTATGGGAGACAAATACCTAAACATATACCCCGGAAGTCCACAAGCGGGCATTTTAGAAGAAGGCGGGACGATAAGTAAAAGCCTTGGTTATGCGGATACGGACCTTCTTATAAAGCAAATGACAAGTGCTTCAGAATCTGTAAGACTAATGATGGAAAGTTTCCATCTTATACTTTCAGAAAACAGAGAGGATATAAGGAGGGTGGTGCAAAACCTTGAAATGCTCACCCATAACCTTAACCTAATAGCCCTTGAAAACAGAGAGTCCCTAAGGGGAGCTATACATAACATAAACCTACTTGCCTATAACTTAAACAGAACACTTCCTCAAACTATAGAAAGCATAGACAGGCTTGCGAAGAGTCTTGAAGCCATAGCCAGCGAGAACAGGCAAGACATAAGAGAAACCCTTGCAAACCTAAAACAGCTTAGCAACGACCTAAAGACGACCCTTCCCGAACTTTCAAGAAACCTTAACGAGCTTTCAATAAATCTAAACGCCTTGATTGTGGAAAACCGTCAAGATATAAGAACTACCACATCAAACCTCTCTGAACTTACCAAAAGCCTTAAAGAAAGCGCTGAAAGGTTAAATAACATACTGGCACATATTGAAAGAGGTGAAGGCACCTTAGGGAAGCTAATAAAGGATGATGAGTTATACAGAAATGTAGCTTCTGGTGTTAGGGTGCTTGGGAAAGCAGGAGAGGTCGCAGATAGGACAAACCTCTACATAGGCTTTAGGGGTGAGCTCTACAGGGCTGGTGATTCAAAGGGGATACTTACTGTCAAACTGCAACCCGATAACGAAAAGTATTACCTCTTAGAGATAGTTGGGGACTCAAGGGGTAGAGTCTACAAGGAGGAAATACTTCCTAACCAATGGATAGTTAAAAAGGAGTTTAAGCCTGAAGTTACATTGCAGTATGCAAGAATATTTCCCTTTTTTGGTAAGGAGCTCGTCCTAAGAGGTGGACTAAAGGAATCTACAGGCGGAGTGGGAGCTGACCTTATATATTCACAAAGGCTCGCCTTTACCACAGACCTTTGGGACTTTGGAAGAAGAGACAGACCACAGGATAAGGACCTTAAGCCAAACCTTCAAGTAGCGGTAAACTACAAGGTTAGTGGTCCACTTTATGTAAGGTTTGGTGGCGATGACCTTTTAAATTCAAAGTTAAGGGGTGTATTCGGTGGTGTAGGTCTTATGTTTACCGACAACGACCTAAAATACCTGCTTGGTGGTTTAAGACTGCCCTTGCCATGAGATAAACTGAGATAAATTTATGATTAATAGCCATGTATAGGGAACATATATATAGACTTTACAGGGTGAACATGAACTTGAAAGAGGGCGAGTCTTTGCTTCTGCTTACGGATACGGAGAAGGACTACCTTTTGGATTTAATGGACCAGTTTGTGGAAAGTGCAAGAGCCATAACACAAAAAGTAAAGCACTGTGTTTATCCCTCTTTGGGAGGGCATGGCAAAGAGCCACCAGAGGAGGTTTGGAGGCTTGCCTTTGGAGATAGAGCAATAGATGAGCTAAGAAAAAAGGGTCTCTTTGAGCATATACTCCTTAAAGAAGACTATTCGGAATATGAAGCTCTGCAAATACTCAAGGCTTACGCAGAGGATGTCCCTCAAGTGGTGGTAGCTTTTCCATACTTTTCCACTACACATACCTTTTTTAGAAAAGCTCTTACAGAAGGCTTTGGCTGTAGATACGCAAGTATGCCTCTTTTTGAGCCGGAGATGTTTTATGGTCCTATGAAGGTGGACTGGGATTACGTGGCAAAGTTGAGCCTTGATGTGGCGGACATGCTTTCCGAAGCGGAATGGGTGCATGTAAAGGCGGAAGGGACAGACATGGAGTTTTCTGTGTTAGGAAGGAGGGCTATAGCGGACACGGGTCTATTCCACCATAGCGGTCAATATGGAAACCTGCCTGCTGGCGAAGCCTTTGTAGCTCCTATAGAAAACTCAGCCTTTGGAAAGCTAACCATAACCTACGGTCCAGACAGGAAACTGGAAAGACCCATAACCCTTAAATTCCGAGACGGTGCGGTGGAAGAGATAGAAGGCTTTGAACCATATAGGAATTATCTTGAAGAGGTGTTTAAAAGATACGAGAATGCCCGAGTAATTGCGGAGTTTGGCGTTGGGACAAACCCGGGTGCAAAAAGACCCGACAATGTGCTTGAAGCAGAGAAGATTCTTGGCACAGTGCATGTAGCTATTGGAGATAATCATACTTTTGGAGGTGTAAACAGGGTTTCCTTTCACACCGATTATGTGGTTTTTGAACCCCAAGTAATCATAGGAGGTAAGGGATGGCAAAAGAGACTTTTAGAGAAAGGCAAGCTAAGGACCTAAAGATAGAAATGCTCAAAAAGGTTCACATTTTTGAAGACCTATCAGAGGAAGAGCTAAAGGATGCTTTAAATTACATGCAGGTTAGAGAGTTTAGGAGAAACGAGTATCTCTTCTTTGAAGAAGAGGCGGAGCCTGGCGTATACATCCTTTTGGATGGTCTTATAAAGCTACTCAAAGAGACGCACGATGCAAGGATTGTAATAGTTAGGCTCGTATACCCTGGGGATATATTTGGTTGGATAGAATGGGGTAAAAAGGTTCCAAGAAACACCTACACTGCAAAGGCTATGCTTGAAAGCAAAACCCTCTACATTTCCAACAAGGACTTTATAAACCTTGCCATAAAGCATCCCGCTATTGCCATAAAGATGACCTGCGAGGCAACCGCTACACTTTTACAAAGCTACGAGACCCTCAAAAGCATAGCAGGAGGTAAAGTGGAAGAGAGAATAGCGAAAGTTCTCCTTGAGATAGCGGACAGGATAGGCAAGAAATACGAGGACGTTATCGTTATAGACGCACCACTTACGAGGCTTGACATTGCAGAGATGACTGGCACAACTGTGGAGACCACCATAAGGGTTATGAGTAAGTGGAAAAAGCAAGGCATAATAAACACAGAGAGGGGATACATAGAGATAATAAAAAGAAGGGAATTGGAAAGACTTGCAGTATGAGCCGGGCGGGATTTGAACCCGCGACCCACGGATTAAAAGTCCGTTGCTCTGCCAGCTGAGCTACCGGCTCTGAGATTAGTTATTATAGCATCTATTGTCTGACTATTCAAGTAATTTTTCCTTCCCTTTACCCTTTAAAATTCTTAGTTCGGACCTTTCAATGGCAAGGTCTCCGTCTGGCACATCTTCGTTTACCACAGAGCCTCCAGCTATAAAGGAGTAGCTACCAACCTTTATGGGTGCTATAAGAAGGGCATTGCTCCCTATAAAGGCACCCCTTCCCACATAGCTTTGGTGCTTTTTCTTTCCGTCAAAATTTGCAAAGACCACACCAGCACCTACATTCACATCATCCTCAATAGTTGCGTCTCCTATATAGGCAAGGTGCTTTGCTCTTACTCCTTCTCCTATAAAGGACTTTTTTACTTCCACAAAGTTTCCTATATGGCTACCCTTACCTATTAAACTGTTTTCTCTCACATGAGCAAAGGGTCCTATCACAGCCCCAGACTTTATGTGTGAATTTCTTACTATGGAATATGCCTCTATCACTGCTCCCTCTTCCACAAGAGCGTTTTCTAAGATACTACCCTTTCCTACAATCACACCCCTACCTATTTTTGTATTACCCCTTAACATAACATCTGGATATATCTCCACATCGCCCTCTAAAACCACGTCTGGTTCTATCCATACACTTTCTGGTTGATGTATGGTGTTGCCCTTCTCCGCCCACTCCTGAAGTATCCTTAGCCTTATCACATTCTCCGCTATGGCAAGCTCCCACCTTGTGTTAACCCCAAGGACCTCTGTAGGGTCTTCTGCCATAAAACTCCTTACCGTGTAGCCCTTCTGGTGCATAAGATTGAAAACCTCCGTGAGATACACTTCACCCGTCTTAGGACTTGGCTTTACATGAAAGAGTGTTTCTACAAGATGAGGACAATAGAAAATGTAAACCCCTCCATTTATTTCCCTTATTAGCTTCTCCTCAAAGCTCGCATCCTTTTCCTCTACAACTCTTACCACATTTCCCTTCTCGTCCTTTATTACCCTTCCGTAGCCAGTAGGGTCTGGCAATTGTGTGGAGAGTAAAAGAGCACTTAACTTGATACCCTCGTATTCTTCCACCATATGCAAATATCTCTGCATGTTTTTGAGGGTTTGTGGCTTAACCAAAGGAGAATCTCCGTTTATTACCAACATATAACCATCGTAATCTCTCCAAAAATCAACAGCAGAAAGCACCGCATCACCGGTTCCACCCTTTGGGTTTGACTGATAAAAGTAATGATAGGCGTCTCCAAAGTATTCCCTTATCTGCTCCGCCTTATACCCTACCACAAGGGCAATTTCCTCAATGGGTAATTCCCTTAGAGTTTTTAGAACATACCAAAGCATGGGCTTACCGAGTATGTTATGCATAACTTTCGGCTTTTCGCTCTTAAATCGTGTTCCAAGACCCGCAGAAAGCACAAGGGCTCGCATGCAAATATTTTAACCTCTTCCTGCGTCCCTTGCGACGCCTCTTTTTGAAGTCCTTATGAACTCCACCAAGTTTCTAATCTCTTCGTAGTCTCCGTATTCTCTGAGTAGCACACTTATAGCCTCTTCTCTTAACATACCGCTTCTAAAAAGTATTCTGTATGCCTTTTTAAGGACAGTGATTGTTTCTTTAGAAAAACCTTTTCTCTCAAGTCCAATGGTGTTTATACCATAGAGATGTGCATGCTGTCCTGACGCTCTTGTGTAGGGTGGTATATCAAGAGATACTCCAGAAAGACCACCAACCATAGCATAGGCACCCACCCTTGCCCACTGGTGCACTGCGGAAAGCCCCCCTATAAAGGCATACTCTCCAACCTCCACATGCCCTCCAAGGGTGGCACAGTTTGCCATGATAACTCCCCTTCTCACTATGCAGTCATGTGCAACATGAGCATAAGCCATAAGCATAACCCCATCCTCTATCACAGTCTTCATCTTGTCTAAGGCTGTTCCCCTGTGAATGGTGACGTATTCTCTTATTATCACATTGTTTCCCACTATCACCTCACTCTCTTCTCCCGCATATTTTAGATGTTGAGGCTCATCCCCCAAAACAGCCCCGTCATGTATCTTACAGTTCGCACCTATGGAGACCTTTCCCTTTATTGAGACCCTTGCCCCTATTTTTGTCCCATCTCCTATTATTACCTTACCTTCTATAATAGTGTAAGGACCTATCTCCACCTCTTCTCCTAACTCTACCTCACCCTTGATTATGGCTGTTGGATGCACCCTTGGCATTTTAAACCCCCTTTGTAAGATATCGCCTCAGCAATTCAAGAGCCCACTGTGTAGCCATAAAACGATTTTCATTCCTACTTCCCTGAAATATAAACCTTTTTAAGACCACCTCCCTATCTGTAGCAAGAGCTATGTAAGTAAGCCCCGCAGGCTTTTGTTCTGTTCCACCTCCTGGACCAGATATACCGGTTATGGCAATCGCTATATCCGCATCTGTTTCCTCCAGAACCCCTATTGCCATCTGCCTACACACTTCCTCAGAAACCGCACCATGTTTTCTCAAAGCCTCTTCCTCAACTCCGAGCAGTTTAGTCTTAAGCTCGTTAGCATAGACCACAAAGCCACCCAAGAAGTATTGGGAAGAACCCGGCACATTTACAAGTCTTGCAGACAAAAGCCCAGCGGTACAGCTCTCTGCGGTGGCAAGTTTTAGACCCTTTTCCCTTAAAAGCTTCCCTACCACTTCCTCCATACTTTCCTTTCCTATTGCATAAATAAAATCCTTATACCTTTCCACAAAAAGCTTTAGCTCCTCTTCGTCCTCTATAAAAAAGTCAACACCACCAGCCCATTTTACACTTCTATACCCCTCAAGAGCATCTAAGCCTATAGTTCTTACAATAAAACCATTAAAATCAAGATTCTCTTCACATAACCCTACAATCATCCAATAGCCTCGTATCTATGGTAAGGCTTCCTCAGAAAAGCACCAACCCTATGCCCAGGGTCAAAAGGTTGAAACTCTTCATATTCCGATGGTATAAAGATAACACTTTCCGCCACATTTTCTGTATGGATGAGTTCAAAGGAAACCCTCCCTATTTGCACACTATCCTTTAGACCTCTACTTTTTGCAGTACGTGGGTTTATGTAAGCCTTTTGAAATCTTTCCATCTCATGGGTCCAAGGATTCCAATGTCCGAGGTCTTCCACTAAAGTGCTATCCGTATACAAGAAAAGCTCACTCTTTTGGATAGGATAATGCTCCGAAAAGACCCTTGAAGTAATATCTTCCATCTTAAGTTCAACCTCACCCCTTGCCCTCAACTCTTCATAGTATTCAAAGCTCTCCAAACTCACCTCTAATCCAACCGCTTCTCCAAGCACCCTTGCGGGATTGTAAACACCTTCTGTGTCCACTGTCTTTGGCGAGTAGACAAGATAACCAAAACCATGTCTGTAGTTTACAAAGTCCCTCTCCTGGAACAGGCTTAAGGCAAAAAGCATGTCCGAATAGTGGGCGGTAAGGTTTGGAAAGACTTGGAAACTCACTACAAATTTATCCCTGAGGGCTTCCAGATGCTCATCCTTTAAATACCTAAAGAGATTACCTATCACCACAAGGTTTTTGAACTCCTCAAACCTTTCAAAAAACTCCTTCATTGACTTGGCAGGGAAAGGCATAAGGTCTCCCACAAAGCTGTAGTTGACACCAAACTTTCGTCTAAGACCAGCAAGAATAGAAAGTATGGCTTCTCTAAAGGGAGAGTTCAAAAGATGAGCCCCCACAAGGACAAGTGCACCTCTCATAAGAAACAGGCTTCTTTTAACAAACTCTACCCTGCTATCACCCTTTTCAGGCTCAAGAATAGCTTGCAAAAATTCCATCATAGAATCTGGCTTCAAAAGCACTCTATCTTTCGCTTTGGCACAAATAGTCTCATATCTACTGGAAAGACACAAAAGATATGCTCCGCTTTCCACCGCATCTACCACCCACCGCGTTGCCATAACTTCAGAAAAGACAGGTTCCGCATCCACAGAAAGTATGAACTTAGCCCTTTTCCAGTCGGTAGGCTTAAGAGTGGAGGGCATAAAGTCCACAACCGGAGCATCCACAAAAACATCCTCTGAAAGGCTTTTGGCAAGGAGATAATCTTCAAGTCCTGCTTGCCTTCCAAGCAAAAAAGCGGTTTTACCCTTTGATAGTTTCTCCTTCAAGATTTCAAGAGCTTGAGCGTAATCAACAGAGATAAACTCATCTCCCCTCTTCATAAAAATACCTTTTAGTCTCATAGGATTGCTTGTCGCTTCCTGTATATAGGTTATGCCCTTCGTGCAAAAACTTCCCATCCCTCGTGGGTCTGCGGGATGTCCGTATAGGTCTACTATCTTACCTTCCTTTTGGTAAAGTATATACCCACAGGCGCATCCACAGCCTGCACAAAAACCTATCTTTTGGCTGTCAAACTCCTTTACTGTGAGAGGTATCCTTGTAGGCTCAAGGCTCATTGGGTAGAAGATTATACGACATTTTTCGCATTGTTGTCTTGGAATTTTTCTGACAGTTAGTCTTTGTATAACATCGCTATAATATCAAAACTCACCCGATGTGGTGCTTGATGATACAATAAATCTTGTGAGGGAAGTTAGAAGATGGGTATGGGAGGGACCAAAGGGGTGGGAGGGGGTTAAGGCTTTTCAAAGGCTTTAAAGAGCCTTTTAAGGTCATCCCTCGTGTATCTTAAGGTGGCAGTGAGTCTTAGTCTTGCCATACCCTTTGGAACAGTTGGATATCTTATAGCTTGTATAAGTATTCCCTGCTCAAGGAGTTTATCTCTCAAGTCTAATGCTTTGGTTTCTTCGTAAACCATTATAGGTAGAATAGGAGTATGGTGAAAGAACACCTCAAGTCCAAATGTGGAAAGTCTACTGTATATCAACTGGCTTATCTCTCTTAGCTTTTTTACCCTCCAGCTTTCTCGCTGGATAATCTCTATAGCCTTTTTTGCACCAGCACATACCGCAGGAGGAAGAGATGTAGAAAATATCAAACTCCTTGCCTTGTTTACCAGATAATCACATAAAACCTTAGAACCACATACAAAGGCACCATATGAGCCTATCGCCTTTGATAGAGTGCCCATAACCACTATATACTCTTCCCAAGACTCTCCAAACTCTTCAAGACCACCTTTCCCAGAAGGTCCAAGGACACCCGTTGCATGGGCTTCATCAAGATAGAGCATGCAGTCAAATGCTTCCGCATACCTTTTTAGTGTCCTAATATCCGCAATATCGCCATCCATGCTAAAAACTGTATCCGTAACTATAAGGCATCTCCTATAGTCTTTCCTATAACTGCTGAGAAGCTCCTCAAGATGCTGGTAGTTTCTGTGCTTATATACGAGCACCTTAGCTTTAGAAAGCCTACAGGCATCTATGATGCTGGCATGGTTAAACTCATCGCTCAATAAAAGGTCCCCTTCTCCCACAAGGGTAGGTATAGTGCCAAGGTTAGCAAGATAACCAGAACCAAAAAGAACACAGCAAGGTGTAGACTTAAACTCGGATAGTTTGTCTTCAAGCTCTTTATGATACTTTGTATATCCAGACACAAGTGCGGAAGCACCAGACCCAAGTCCATAACTTCTAAGAACCCTTGCACTCTCCTCAATTACCTCAGGATGGTCTTTCAGTGCAAGGTAGTCATTGGAGCAAAAATCTAAAAGACCTTCTTTTAAAAAGCGTGTACGATACAAATTATTAAGCTTTATATCTTCAAGACTATGCTCTATCCACCACATTAACTGAATTAAACAGAAATTCCTCTATTTCCATGAGAAGTGTATTCACTTCCTTAATTTCGTATATGTTGTGATGAATACCAAGCTGACCAAAACTGGCAGATTTAAAATCCTGCAAAACTCCTTCAAATCTTCTTAGGAAGCCATATGCACCTGCTTGATTCGTAAAGGGTAAAAGCACCATTATTCCTAAATTTTCACATCTATCTACTAAATCCAAACTCCTTACCGTAAATAATAGATAATATATGGACTCGTCCCACTTTTTAGGTTTAAAAACTACTATGCTTGAATCTATATTGTATTTTTCTTTCAAGTATGCACACTTTACAATTTCTCTAAGCATATCAAGGCTTATCCAACCAAAACGCGAATGCAAGTCACTTAGGCTACTAAAGTTGTGGTAGCTAAACAATATGTAATCCAAAATAGCATTAATAGACAATATATTGTCAACATTTAAATTAAAAAAAGGCATTCTTTCTATAACAAAAAGATAATAATTTCCGCCTTCCATAGGTAAAGGTATAGCACACAGATATTTACTTGTGGATTCTGGCAATAAATCACTTACATAAGTGGTCTCTCCTTTTTCCAAAGCCTTCTGTATTAAGCTATCTTTAGGATTTAGCTCTTCCATACCCCCTAACTTTACCACATTTTCAAATTTATTTCCATTTATCTTAAAAAGCCCACCCTTTTCTATTGTATAAATACTACCAATAAATTGCACCGCTCTCTTTAGAAGTTCTTCCAAACTAATACCTTTAAGCATATCCCTTCGCAACTCTTCTATAAAACCTCTTATACTTATAGGCCTAGCTATGTAATAGCTTTCTAATCTATCATGTGAAAGCTTTGTTAGATACAAAGCTCTTCCAACATCCCTTAATCTATCCTCTATATATTCTGCCTTTTCCAGTAAACTTTTTATTTTTCTATTCCAATAGAAATGAAACTCAGAAAGCACTAAAAGGTATAGAAAAATGTATAGCAAGTGTAAAGTATCAAGCTTTCCGTAAATAAGGTATTTAACTGTAGCAAATATTATCATGTATACTGAGCCTATTAAGAATCCATAAAACAAGGTTAGCACTACCAAAGGTAGCGTATGGATTACTATAGAAAAGCTGCTATTTACAAATAAGGGATCTTCTTTGTTAAAAAGGAAGCCTAAAAGGTAAATGAAACCAACAAAAAGTAAAACTTCTGCTAAAGCTAACTTTACATTTATTTCTGTCTTACCATCTAATAAATCTTTGTCAACTCTAAACCTGTTTTTGAGTAAGTTACCTACTGAAAACATCTGTGGTAGGAATTATTCTGTTTAATATACTTTGTGCCAAAGTAGATACAGATTGAAAATACCAACCACTCCTTGATGCGGTTGCTACATAAACCCATTTATCCTCTTTTAAAGAAAATATTCTCAGAGTTATACTTACCGCAGGCTCTCCGTCTATTCCCGCCTTGTATCTAAATTCGTTCACTGAGCCTGTTATAACATAGTCTATATTTTTATCCTTAAGAGTGTTAATTATATTCATAATATCTTCCTGTGTATATTCCTTTTGTTCATAAGTTATAACCCTCTTAACATTATACCCCTTTGAAGAAGCAACACCTTCTGCAATAGAGGCAACCCTTAGTCCCGCCAAAGGCGTCTCTGTGTTATTTTCAAAGGGTATGACCGCAAAGGTTGGTCCCTTTTCTAAACCTCTTTGTACATTCTCCACCATTGATGAGCAAGAGAGAAGCACCAAACTGACTATTACTAAAATCACTTTTTTCATGTTTACCTCCCGTCATTAATTATACTGGAGAGAAACACTGAACTGATATGACTAAAATCACATTTTTTATTTTCTACCGCCTGTTGTAGAATAATACATATAATGATGGTACGAAAAGGAATTTATTACTCCCTTTTTCTTGAAATAGCTGCTATAGCAAACCTTATATTTCTAAAAAGTGCATATCAGCTATTTTTATTGATTTTTCTTCATTTTATTGCATGCTTTTCAATTGTAAATGTATTGATACATCTATTACCAGAGAGGTATAAGAAAGATAAAAAGAGAATTGCGGGAGCATTTATATCGCTTACTCTAATTGGTTTCTTCTTATTTGTGGTAGGTTATGTTTTATTAGTTGTAGCAGTTTTTTACCTTCTAAGATATCAAAAAAACATTACAGAAGATAACATAAAGAGCTTTTCATTGTATGAACTTTTAGCTGACAGAGTGCCACCAAAGGTTAATCTTTTCGGCGAAACACCTTTATACTCTATCATATTTGATAATGTTCCAAGAAGTAGGTTAGAGCTTATACATCTTGTCATGGCTGAGGTAAAAAATCCAAAATTAATTGAGGTCGTTTCAAAGTTGATAAGTCGTAGAGATGAAGAATTAAGACTCTCCATAACGTCTTTATACTACAAGCTTGAAAATAGCATACAAGAAAGAATAAAGCATCTACTTGAAAGGTTAGAATCAAGTAAGGAAGATAAAGCTTATTTATTTTTTGAACTCTCACAGAGCTATTACGACCTCGTCTACTACAAGCTTGTAGATAAGGAATTAGAAATTGTTACACTACAAAAAGCTGAAGAGTATATATACAAAGCTATGAACATAAAGGATGCACCAGAGTTTTACATACTTCTTGGAAAGATATATATA
The DNA here is from genome assembly GCA_037722135.1 of Aquificaceae bacterium. Classification (NCBI taxonomy): domain Bacteria; kingdom Pseudomonadati; phylum Aquificota; class Aquificia; order Aquificales; family Aquificaceae; genus Pampinifervens; species Candidatus Pampinifervens sericum. The sequence goes on along the minus strand of JBBKAW010000103.1, from coordinate 54,327 downwards.
GCGAAAAAGGAATACTCAAAGGCTATAGAGACTTTAAATAAGGTGAGCCTATATAAATATGTAAATCCAGTTAAGTATGTTCCCTATATAGCGGAGGCATACTTTGGAAGCGGAAATATTTCTGAAGTTAGAAATGTAATACAAAAATACTCAGATAGCTTAAGGTATACTATAAATCCTAATCTAATATATGTTATAGACTTTTGGGTGAGGAAAAATGGAGCTAATTCTAAACAAGGATAAACCACAGGTATTGCTAATAGCAGAGGGAACTTACCCATATATAAGGGGTGGAGTTTCCACTTGGATAGATGACCTCATAAGGGGTATGGAGGAGATTAAATTTGGAGTAGTATTTTTAGGTAGTAGACGAGAAGATTACGAAGGCATAAGGTATAACCTTCCTGAAAATCTTGTATATCTTTCCGCATTCTATCTCTTTGAGGAAAAGGAAAAACCAAAACCGCGCTATATAGAAGGTGATAAGGAAGCTTTCACCATAATTGAAAAACTTCATAAATTGCTCAAGGATGATAAATCTGAAGCTATAATAAACCTAATAGATGAAAACTTTTTTACAAACGAGGTTAAATATGAAGATTTTTTGTATTCTAAAAGGGCATGGGAGCACATAGTAAATATGTATTCAAAGTACGGAGCTACTGAACCCTTCGTAGACTACTTTTGGAATGTGCGAAATCTACATACACCTCTATGGGTAGTTGCACAAATAGCTAAGGAGGTAGGTGATTTTGACTTAGTTCACAGTCCTTCTACGGGGTATGCAGGTTTTTTATCCGCTCTCTTAAAGAGGTCCAGAAAAAAACCCTTTATATTAACCGAGCATGGTATATACACAAGAGAAAGAAAAATAGACCTTATGAACGCCCCCTGGTTATCGGATGAAAAGCTCCTACTATATAAAGGCTCTGTTGGGCTTTCTGCGATGAAGAGAGTTTGGACCAGGTTCTTTATACACTTAGGAAAAGTAGCCTATGCGGAGGCAGATATCATCATATCTCTTTTTAATGGAGCTCGCGAAATCCAGATATCTTACGGTGCGGACCCAGAAAAGTGCATAGTGATTCCAAACGGTGTGAATGTAAACAAGCTCCTTGAAGCATATAAACGTAGACCACCACATATTCCAAAAGTTGTAGCCCTTATTGGAAGGGTGGTTCCCATAAAGGACATAAAAACCTTTATAAAAGCTATGAAGCTCTTGGTTGAAAAAATCCCTGAGGCAGAAGGATGGGTAGTAGGTCCTACGGATGAAGACCCAGAGTATTACGCGGAGTGTCTATATCTTGTGAAGGTGTTGGGTCTTGAGGAAAAGGTGAAATTCTTAGGTTTCCAAAGGGTAGAAGATATTCTACCTAAAGTAGGACTCCTTACGCTTACTTCTATAAGCGAAGGCATGCCCTATACGGTTCTTGAAGGTTTTGCAGGAGGAGTTCCATGTGTTGCTACTGACGTAGGTTCTTGTAGGCAACTCATATACGGTGGGTTAAATGAAGAAGATATAAAACTTGGTAAAGCGGGAGAAGTGGTATCAGTAAAAGATGCCAATGGATTAGCGGAAAGTTATGCAAAACTCTTAACTGATGAAAGTCTGTGGAAAAGTTGCCAAAAAACAGCATTAGAAAGAGTTAAAAGATTTTATTCAAGAGAGGCTTTCTTAGAAAACTACAGGAAGCTTTATAGCGGGTTTCTATCATGGCAGGCATAGCTTTTGAACTTAAGAAGATATTAAGGAGAAGAAGCATAACTTCTATATTTACCGCTTTTGGATATTCTCTTGCCTTGAGCTCGGGTCCATACATTATAACTATAACCTCTCTACTTCTTGTAAATTTCATTGGAAGCTACTTTGTTAAAGATTCAACTCAACTCACCCAGTTTCAAGTGGTGATAACTTACATAATAGCCTTCAGCCTTATCCTTAGTGGTTTCACCAATTTATACCTAATAAGATTTCTTGCGGATATGATTTTTGCAAAAAGGTATGATGCTATTATCCCCAATCTTATGTCTGCTATAATATTAAACGCTTCAGCAGGTTTTATACTATCTCTTATATTTAGCCTATTGGCTCTTGCACCTTATACGAGTTATATTTTTGCTTTCTTGTTTACTTTATGTTTTACTCTTTTTATGTGTATATGGACATTAAACACCATTCTTACTGGCTTTAAAAGCTACAAATATATTCTTTTTTCCTATGCATTTAGCTACAGCATATTTCTTATAACATCCCTTTACTTTATAAAATACGGTCTGACTGGTCTTATGTTTACTTTTACCCTTTCTAATTCAATTCTGTTTTTTATGCTTTTTGCGTATACTATTAGAAACTACTATTCGGATAGGCTACTGTCCTTTGAATTCATAAAAGAGGACAAATATAGAAGCCTTATATTAACAGGCTTTTTCTACAATTTAGGTATATGGGCGGACAAACTGGTGTTTTGGTTTCATCCCTATACCAGCACAGAAGCTCTTGGTCCTTTGAGCTACTCCATTGTCTATGATATTCCTATATTTTTAGCCTATCTTTCTATAGCTCCTGGTATATCCGCTATGTTTCTCAAGATTGAGTGGGAGTTTGCAGAACATTACGATAAATATTATGATGCAGTGAGAGGTGGAGCTCTGTTAGATAAGATATATTTGTATGGAGATGAACTTATTAGCTCCGCAAGAGGTGTGTTGTTAGATACCTTCAGAATACAGGCTATTTTCAGCGTATTTATTATCATAATGCAGGAACAACTTTTTACTTTGTTTAGACTGCCGAAGGTATACATACCTCTCTTTGACATCCTTCTTCTTGGAACCTCCTTACAAGTGGTTTTACTTAGCCTCATTGCTCTCATGTTTTATTTTGATAGACTAACTTATGCACTGATAACAACCTTTGTGTATGCGGTTAGTAATTCAGGTCTAAGCTTGCTCAGTATATACTTAGGACCTTATTTTTATGGATATGGCTTTGCAGTAGCAACTATGTTGAGTATAATTATTGGAGTAATACTACTGAGGAGGTTTCTCCATGATATTCATTATTATACTTTTATGCATATTTAGTTTTAGAGCATTTGCAAAAGATATGTCTGTTGGCTTCATGATTTATGGAGACCCTATACCGGAGGAAGCTCTTTATGTATTTGATTGGCTCGTAGTAGACCCAGACAGTGAACATACAAAAAAGGTTATGACTACCTTCTATCTTAAAAACAGAAAAGCAAAGCTCATAGCTTACGTAAGCGTTGGAGAGGCTGAACCTTATAGGGAATACTATAAGGAAATACCCAAGGAATGGATTCTTGGAAAGAATGAAGTATGGAATTCTTACGTGGTGGATATAAGGAAAGAGGAATATATAAAGTTTCTTTTGGATAGAGTTTTTCCACGCTTAGAGGCATTTGACGGATTTTTCTTAGATACTCTTGATAGTCATCAACTTTTCCTGAAAAATCCCCAAGACCTTCAAAAAGCTCGAGAAAACCTAACAAAGTTGGTAAAGAGTATTAGGAATAAATATCCTGATAAATTAATACTACTCAATAGAGGCTTTGAGATAATGGAAGATGTTAAAGGATATGCGGACGCTATAGTGGCAGAGTCCCTTTTTTATGGCATTAGTTATGACAAGAAAAAGATATACAAAAAGATGAAGCCAGAGGATACAGAATGGCTCTTGTCTAAGCTAAAAACCGCAAAGGAACTTGGATACAAGGTTATAGTTATAGATTACGTAGACCCAAAGAATAAAAAACTACAGATTGAAGTGGCAAAGCAGATATACGAGCTTGGTTTTATACCCTACGTTTCTGATAAATATTTAAGAACTCTTGGGATATCCACATACAAGCTGAAACCAAGAAGAATACTTATGCTATACAACAGTAAACTCTACAAGGACCCTTCTTTCACTGTGGTAAACAGACTTATACAACCTTGGTTGGAGTATATAGGATACGTGCCAGTTATAATGGAAGTAAAGCAAGCTCTCTCAGATGATAGGTTGAACTACCATATGGCTGATATATATGCAGGAATAGTTGTAGATGTTGCAACATATGATGAAGGGGAGAAGCTTTTTAAGTGGTTAGTAGATAAACGAAAAGAGGGATTAAAGATATTCTTTTTAAACACCTTTGGATTTCCTGAAGAAAGTAGATTTCTAAACACCTTTGCGCTTAGAAAGGTAGGTGCTTTGAGAGCTGGACAGAGGTATGAAATAGTAGAAAGTTCCTTTGAGTTTTTTGAAGCTAAACCTCTTTTAGAAAATATACCCATGATAGTTCCCGAGAGAGCCAATTATTACATAAAAGTAAAGGCTGGGAATAAAATATTCTACCCTCTTGCTATAACTGACTGGGGAGGTTATGCCCTTACAGGTTCATTTATAAGCGTATCCGATGAATTTCGTTTGTTTGTAGTTGAGCCGGTAAAATTCCTTAGCAGGATTTTTGAACCTATGCCTCTTATTCCAGACACTACTACAGAAAATGGTAGAAGACTGCTGATAGTGCATATAGACGGGGATGCCTTTTTTGGCAATGCGGATTTTAATCCTTCAAGAAACGTAGCAGAAGTGATAAGAGATGAGATAATCAAACGCTATCCTATACCTCATACTGTTTCCATAATTGAAGGCGAGATAGCTCCATATGGTCTATACCCGGAAAAATCCGAAAGGCTTGAGACAATAGCAAGGTCTATATTTGCCTTAGATAACGTGGAAATAGCATCCCATACCTTTTCCCACCCATTTATATGGCAAGAATTAGAGTCTTATGAAGTTGAAGGCGGAGAAATTAATCCAAATGTTCAATATAACCTTCCCATAAAGGGCTATAATTTTGACCTGCGTAGAGAAATTTTCGGGTCCATAGAATACATAAATACAAGGCTTGCACCTGAAGGTAAGAGAGTAAAGGTATTTCTTTGGTCTGGTGATACGAACCCATCCGAGAGAGCCATAAGGATGACCTACGAAGCTGGTGTGTATAATGTAAACGGTGGTTATACGTGGATAAACAGAAAGGAACCTTTCTGGATGTATATAGGTCCTATGGGTGTCAATAAGGGAGAATACTTTCAGATATATGCTCCTATAATGAATGAAAACATATATACAAGGTTATGGACAGACTACTACGGCTTTGTAAGGGTTATAGACACTTTTGAACTTACAGAAAGACCTTATAGGCTTAAACCATTGAATATATACTACCACATGTATTCTGGACAAAAAATAGCTTCTTTGGAAGCTTTAAAAAGGGTCTATGAATGGGCTCTTGCTCAAAGTCCAAATCCTATTTATCTTTCCGAATACGCTCAAAAAGTTCTTGAGTATAGAAACTTTGCACTACTTGAGGATATAAGGGATAACTCAATGCTTCTGCGTGGTGGTGGAACTTTAAGAACATTAAGGGTAGATTTCTTAACGCATATTGATACTGATAGAAGTAAAGGTGTGGTAGGTTATAGGCATATCAACAATTCCACTTACATAAATTTGGACTCCTCAGGTGAATACAAAATTGTCTTTAGCGAAGAAAAACCAAGGTTTAATCTCATAGAGGCTAATGGCAGGGTGTTGAACTTCCAAAAAGGGGAAAAGGGTTATATTTTACAACTTCAAGCTAACGTGCCCTTGGAGTTTACGATAGAAAGCCAATGTCAACTGCGTTTTGAGCCCAAGCCTGAGAACATAAATGTCAAAGCACAAATTACAACAGTTCGGTATAAGGAGAACAAAAATGCAAGAATTGAAGCTTACTGTAAAAAGTAAGTTTTTTAGTATTAAGGAAATTATTATATACATCTTGATTTTCACTGGAGTTAGTGTAATGCTGTTTCCTAAAGGAAAATTGGAAGAATACAGCCTAACTCAAGAGAAAAGCAACATCGCACTATACGTTATATACATTAGGAACTTGTTGAAAATCAAAGATGACGATATAATACGCTTACACTTAGTAGGAAGCCTTACTCAAGCAGGAGAGTTTCAAGAAGCGGAGTTAGAGGCACAAAAACTTTTGAATACAAGATATAGAGATAAGGCTTATATGGCGTTATACAGAATAGAAAAGGCGAAATTCTTTGCAAAAAAGGGTGGAGACGTGCAAAAAATGCAGACTTATCTTTTGGAAGCTATCAAGTCTACGAATGAAAAGGAGTTATTAATAGAAATAAATAGAGAAGCCATTAGTATGAACCTACCATTCGTAGTTATGGTATCTGCAGAAAAACTCTATCAAATTACAGGGAACGTAGAATGGTTGAAGCAAGCCTATCGCTATGCCATAGCACTTATGGATGTGGAAAAAGCCCTTTTATATGCTTCTGAACTATACAGAAAGGATGTATCTAACAGAAGGAATTATGTTAATGATGCGGTATATATAGTAAAAAACAATAAGGAAGCGAGAAACACTCTACAAAAGGTAAGTGGTAAGTTAGATAAGAGCTTTTATGCAGAATTAACAAAGGGTTTGTTAACTACTCCCCAACCAGGTTTAGCCTTAGATATAGGAATAAAAGAGTATGAGAAACTCTTTTTGCAAGCAAGGAGTTATAAGGATAGAAAGGTGTTATTCACAAAGATTGTTCAGATGTACTTGTGGAAGGAAGATTACGATGGTTTGAAGAAGTTCATAAGAATGCACTATATGGAGTTTGCTAAGGATGAAGAGGTTTTAAAGCTTGTTCTTAAGTCTGCTCTTGCTACTGGTGACCCCTTCTTTGCCAGAGAAATTGCGGAAGGTATAAAGAAGGAGGTATTGAAATGACCAAGAGGTTGCTTATGTTTACGATTACAAGTATTTTGTTTATTGGCTCAGCTTTTTCTTTAGAAAGACCCAGAGCAAAATATCCAAGCCAAGAAGCACTTAGATTACTTCTTTCTACTTTCTTAGGAGCTAACGACCTTCAGAATGCTTTTGAGGTAGCAAAAAGGGGGGTAGAAATCTATTCGAATGACCCATACTGGTGGGAGTGGTATGGTAGACTGGCTTCTTGGCTCGGGAAAACAGAGGAAGTTATGGAAGCAAACCTAAAACTAATAGAATTAAGACCTGTAAGAGAAAGAATATTAGAAACATTCAAATTAGCACTTTCTATAAATCGCTACGACCTTGTGGTAAATCTTATCAGAAAGTATCCATGGTTAGTAGAGAACCTAAAGCCCGAAGAAGTTTATTTTATATTCATCAGTGCAGGTAAAGAAGAAGAATTTATAAAGCTTGCGGAAGAGCTTTACAGAAAGAAGAAAAAGGATGAATACCTTTATTATATCGCATTAGCGCAGTTTAGATATGGGAAATATAAACAGGCGAGGGAATACATGGAAAAATTAGAAGCCATTAGACCATTGAAGTTGGAAGAAGTTATACTCTACTCAGAGATCGTATTGTCTGAAAGAAAGCAAAAAGAAGCTTATGAGCTTTTAAAGAGATACTTTGGGAAGATTGAAAGCGATAAGGAAGACCTTTATATCCTATATTTAAGAAGACTTTCTGCACTTGCATGGATTAATCAAGACATAGAAACTTCTGCAAAGGCTTCTGAGGTGCTTCATAAGATGGGCAAAGCAAGCAAAGATGATTACATAAGGCTTTATACCTATTATTCCTTAAAGAAGAATTATACGAAAGCTATAGAGTATGCATCTATAGGCTATAGAAAGAGTAGGGATGAATATCTATTTACACTTTGGGTAGAAGGTCTTAGTGCTTTGGGTGATTGGAAAGGTATAGTTGATGCATATAGAGAATATGATAGGGAAAAGCTCTTGGCTAATTCCTATCTTACCGCCATTTATACAAGAGCTCTGTATATGTTGGGTAGAAGGCAAGAAGCAAGGCAGATTATATTGCATTCCTTGAAGGCTAAACCTTCTTTAAGTTTACTTTCTAACGCCATATATATTGCAGTCGGTTTCCATGATAGAGAGCTTATAGATTACCTTATTAGGAACTTCTCATCTGAAGAAAGAATGCTTCCAAAGGAATTTGCCCTTCTATACATGTCAAGACAAGAGGGGTATAAGGCTAAGAGGCTTTTAGACCAAATCAAGGAAAAGGACAGAGAAGAGCTTCTCTTATACTCCTACGCACTCAATCTTATGGGAAGGACTGAAGAGGCGAACATGATAAGACATACTTTGGTTAGAGATGTTTTAAAGGATGGAAAAATGCCGAGGGACCCTGATGAACTTAGAATTACCTTAATGAGTGGTGTGGGTATACTTCCATCATACTATATGCAGGACTTGTTAGCTAAAGCAAGGGAGGAGTTGAGACCTGAAATTTGGTTAAACATATACCTTTCGCATCTTTTTGTAAACAACTTTTATGAAGAGATTGAATATCTAAAGAATATAAAGAAAGCTAAACTTGAGCCCTGGATGGAGTTAAACCTTGCACTTAGGAACAACGATAGGGAGCGCATAAACCAGCTTTTAGAGGAGATGGCTGATATATTGCCCTATAGAGATGTGGTGGAATCCTATAGAAGACTTGGTCAATATAGGAAGGCTGTAGAACATGCCCAACAGAGCCTTGAAAAGAACCCGGAGGATGCCTTAGTATACGAACAGCTAAGACAGTTAGTTGACTACTATGTGAGCCAGATACGAATTGGAGCTTCTCAAAGGAATGTGAATAAAACCGGTTATTTGCTATACAACCTACACTTAATGTATGCGCTAACGGATAAGTGGTATATACTGCTTAACAGAGAAGGCGGTTTCTTGATGTATAACAGCAATCCAGCACTTGCAAACCTTCCCTCTTCCTTCGTATACAACAGTGTTGCATTAAGGATTAATGTGAACAATGGCTATTATGAAATTGGAACGGTTTTAGGTAAAGGCATTAAGGACTTTGCGGGTGTAGAAGCAAAGGCTTCTAAAAGGTTACATACCGTAGATAATGTAACTACTTCCGTATACTACAATAAACCTGCAAGTGAAACCTTCATAATGAGCCTAAGTGCTGTTAAAGATGGTGTTTCCATAAACGCTTTTAAATCGCTTTCTCCTCGTATAGGATTAAGCTCAACCTTTGAATACAATAGATTTAAATCACAAGACATGAAAGAGATAGGTCAAGGTTTTAACCTTTATCTTGAAACGTTTTATAAGTTAAGGGTTGCTTATCCAGATTACACTTTTAGGTTTTATACTGCTTTTGCGGATTATGAAGAGAAAAATAACAAAAGCAATAGATTGCTAAGATTGTATAGTTTTGAAAATCCAAGAGTTCTTCCAGCGGATAGTTTTACGGTAGGCATAGGCTTGCGGTTTGGATTAGATAGCAAGGAGATGTTGAGTAGACCCCTGTCTCCTTTCCTTGACTCTGAAGTCTTTTACAATACTTTCAGCGGTTTAGGGTATGGACTTTCTGTAGGTTTGGGTGGAAGGCTTATAGGAAAAGATACACTATTCTTAGGCATTAGACGCTCATCCAATTATGGAAATACCAAGGCTACTTATTGGGAACCCTTCCTACAGTACAGGTTGTTGCTACCCTCCGATTAATTTATGAGCTTATTAAGGTCCTCCTCTGTGGGAAGTCCTGAGTGCACCCTTCCGTTCATACCTATAAAAGTAGGTGTGCCATTTATACCCAGCTTTTCCATCAGCTCAAGGTTCGCTTCAACTGCCCTTTTGCCCTCTTCACATTGATTTTGAGAAATGTAGCCCTCCGCATATTCCTTAAAGCCTTTTTTGTCACATATCACTGAAACTGCTTTAATGAAGGCTTCTGGATGTATTGGAAGGGGGAAGAAGATAAGTCTTATCTGGACATTATTTTTCTTTGCCCACTCTTCTACTATTGGGTTGCTCCTCTTACAGAAGGGGCAATCTGGGTCTGTTATAAAGTATATGTATTTTTCACCCTCTCCATGTCTTACATTTACGTGTTTTTCTAACTCTTTAAGTTGCTCTGCGGATACCTTCATAAACTCCTGCTGTCTGTCTCTGGTTATATTCTTTTTGTCCTTTACGCTTATTAAGTTTCCTGCAAGCAAGTATTCACCTTTACTGTCCATGTAGAAAACCAAAGGCTGTATGCCAACTTTGATAACCACTTCACAAAGACCGTCTATGTTTTGAAGCGGGGATACAGCTTCAACGCTAAAATCTTGAGGTATAAAATCTTTCACAGAGGTTTTAACCTGTTCCTTTGTAGGGCACTTAGCAGAACTCTGCCCGCAAGCATTAAGAGAGAATAACGCCACTACAAAAGCTGAGAGGAAACCTACTCTTTTCAACATAACACCTCCTTTAAGGTTCAATTATAAAGTAAAAGGATAGCTTTTGCAAGCACGAGTTATTTCCTCTGCAAGTGTAGATGGGTATAACGACCCATCAAGTTCAAGGTGTGCTTTGGCATAAATCCTGGACCTGCTTTCAAATAGTTTAAGGAGTTCTTCCTTGCTCTTTCTCAAAAGTGGTCTTGATGGGTCTTTTCCACATCTTTCTAAAAAGGTTTCAAAGTCTATCCTTAGCCAAACGATAAGACCTGAAGTTTTCATTAACTCCATAGCCTTAGGATTGCTACCTAAACCACCTCCCGTGCTTATTACAAGCCCTTCATCTTTTACCAAATCCATGAGAACCTCTAACTCACGCCTTCTAAAATAGTCTTCTCCTTTGGTTTCAAATATCTCAGGTATACTCATCTTTTCTATCCTTTCAACTTCCTTGTCTACGTCCACAAACCGCCAGCCTAACATGTCCGCAAGAAGTCTACCCACGGTGCTCTTTCCACTACACATAAAACCTACGAGAAATATTCTTTTACAGCTCATGTCTAACAAAGATTATGTTAAGCATGGTAAAAACCATCCCAAGTATGACCGCATAAGATAGGGTTTTGGGCTTTATCCTCTTGAGGAGGTTGAGGTGAACAACTATCGCATAGTATGTCCATAGGTATAGCACAAAGACAAGCTTTGGGTCACTTACCCAATGTTTTCCAAAAAAGCTCCTGCTCCACAAACTCCCAAAAATGAGGGTAAGGGTAAGGAAGAGAAAGCTTAGGTTCATAGAAAGCCTTTCCGCTCCTCTGAGAAGGCTAAGGGGCATAAAAAAGCCTGTTATGTTTTTTTGTTTTAATCTTGTTTCAAGGATAAGTTTTAGTATGGATGAAAAGCCTCCCAAGAAAGCAAAGGTGTAAGAAGCAAGGGCGGAGGTTATATGAAGGGAATACAGAGGACTTCTGTAGGGTGAGGGTTCTGCGGGCATAGCCAAAAGGGTTGAAAGTATTCCAAATATTGCAAAAAAAGCGGAAAACTTCCAAAGATACTCGTATTTGAAAGATAGGATTATGAGAATGCCTAAGATGACGTTTCCTAAGAGGGAATAAAAGCCATAAGTGTCTGCGAAGGGAAAACTGCCAACCTTGAAGGACAAACTGCTTATGTGAAGCATGTAAAATATGAGTGCGGAAGAGAGAAAAAGACGAGTAAACTCCTTAACCCTATCCACGAAATAGGAAATCAGGGAAAATACAAAGGCAACAAAGTAAAATACTATGCTAAGAGTAAGCAAGAACATGTAAGATAGTTTATCATGGTAGGCATAGACATAGTAAGCAATCAGAGGATAAAGTCCGCAATAGAAAGGTTTGGAGAGAGGTTTCTAAAACGCGTTTATACGGAAGAGGAGCTAAGATACTGTATGGGTCAGCGGAGCTTTTATGAATGCCTTTCTGCGCGTTGGGCTTGCAAAGAGGCGGTGCTAAAAGCTTTTTATCAGGTTTACGGTGTAATGCTCAAGTTTTCGGAAATAGAAGTCTATGGCGATAGAGGGAAGCCTGCAAGGGTGAGAATACTAAGAGAGGGCTATGAAGATGTAAAAGTCCTTGTTTCCCTATCCCATGAGAGGGAATTCTCCGTGGCGGTTGCTTATGTTTTAAAGGAGTAGAAGGGCCACATGTGATTGAGGGGTCCATGTCCTCTGCCAAGGGGTAGGGAATTCTCTATGGCTTTTTGAATATATTCCTTTGCCATACGCACAGAGTCTATGAGACTGTATCCCTTTGCCAGATAGGAGGTTATAGCAGAAGAGAAGGTGCATCCAGTGCCATGGGTGTTTTTTGTGTTTATAAACTCTCCCTTTAAGTATTCAAAGACCTTACCGTCATAGAACACATCCACAGACTCCTTACCCTCCATATGTCCGCCCTTTACCACAACTGCGGATGGACCATAAGAAAGTATCTTTTTGCAAGCCTTTTCCATATCCTCAAGGTTTCTTATTTTAAAACCACACAACTCCTCAGCCTCTGGAATGTTTGGAGTTACCAAAAGTGCAAGAGGAAGGATTTCTCTTATAAGCGTTTCTCTTGCGGATTGTTTTAAAAGAGGGTCTCCAGACTTTGCCCTCATTACAGGGTCTACCACGAGCTTTTCAATCCTTGTATCCTTTATAGCCTTTGCCACTGCCCTTATTATATCTTCGTTGGAGAGCATGCCAGTTTTGCAGGCATCCACGCCTATGTCCTCTACCACAACCCTTATTTGGTCATATACCACCCTTGGTGGAAGGTCCACAACTTCATAAACTCCCACTGTGTTTTGGACGGTTATGGAAGTTATAGCACTCATCCCATATACGCCCAGCACAGTAAAGGTCTTTAGGTCTGCTTGTATTCCAGCACCGCCACCGCTATCAGAGCCTGCTATAGTTAAAGCCCTTGGCACCATTAGAAGAAAAATCCTAACACAAAATGTATTCTGCTCCTTGACGTATCACCTGGCACCTTTTTCGTTTTAAAAGCCCAGTCTAACTTTATGGGAGCAATGGGTGTTACAAACCTTATACCAACACCAAAGCCACCCTTCAGGTTCTGGGTCTTTAACTCACTCCAATCGTTAAAGCCAAGACCAGTGTCATAAAAGAGTGCACCGTATAGTATGTTTTTATAGATTGGGTAGTTTGCTTCCGCAGATAATATAAGTTGTCTTTTTGCACCGATAGGGTCTTGTGTGTTAGGGTCAAGAGGACCTGCATAACCGTACTTATAACCTCTTACCGTAAAATCTCCTCCTACGAAAAACCTTTCATCCAATGGCACTCTTTTACCACCGTAGGGTTCAACAAAACCAAAAGAGCCTTTGAGAGACAGTATAAGACCAGTGTCTAACCAACTATCCTTGAAAAAGGTTTGATGAGATAGAGTTATCTTATTAAACCTCTCGTTTCCACCTAACACGGGCACAGCCACCGAATAACCCAGTTCTGTGAGAGAGCCACTTGAAGGGAATAGATAGTTATCCCTCGTATCCCTTGTCAAACCAAAGATAAACTTTCTTGATTGCCTCGTTCCCGCCTCTTCTTTTATAAGGACTGATGCATCAGGAGAGATATCCTTATACCTAACCCTTTGAAGGCTAATTCCTGCACTTGCCCTCCAAAACTCTGCAAACTCCTTTGAGAATATAAAGTCTACACCAGTTCTCTCCACTGTATAGGTGGTGTACTCTATCCTTCTGTCATAGACAGAACCAGTAAGGTCTATAGGCTGGTTGAGAAACCATTTTCTTGTATAAGAAAGAGAATTGTCCTTGTATTTGCTTCCGTATGATATAGATATGCCTGCTATATCACCTGTTCCGAGGAAGTTACCCTTACGCAAAGAGACGAAGCCGGAAACACCAGTTACTTGATTATAGCCAAGACCTATGGAAAACTGTCCCGTGAACCTCTCTCTTACTCTTGCGGAAAAGTCCCAGTTATTACCAAAGGTTGGAAATGGGTCTATAGAAACATCTTGATAGTATCCAAGGTTAAAAATCCTTGTCCTTGAACGGTCTATTTCTCTTTGGTTTGCCAGCTCACCCTCTTGGAATCTTAGCTCTCTTCTTATAACATAGTCCCTTGTTTCGTAGTTGCCTTGGACCTCTATCCTGTTTACGTAGACAGGTTCACCCTCATCCACTTTCAAACTTACACTTACCTTTTTGTTTTCCCTGTCCACCGATTCCTTTTCTTCCACAAGGACACCAAGAAAACCTATCTCTGAGTATTTCCTCCTTATGTTTTCCTTTATCCTGTCTATTACTTCTTTTCTGTAGTAGCCTCCTCTGTTTTTCTTAAGCAGGTCTCCCACCAGTTCAGAGTATGCGTATAAATTGTTTCCTTCTATCCTTAAGTCAGATAGTTTGTATCTTGGTCCTTCTTGTATTTTTATGTCTATTTCGTATCTGTTTCCTTCCTTTCTTATTGAATAGTCCACTTCTACTTCAAGAAAACCCTCTGAGCGGTAAAAATCTCTTATCTTCCTTATGTCTTCTTTTAATATATCCTCGCTAAAGGGTGGCTTTAGCCTAAGAGAAGGGAGACTAACTGGCTTTGTTTCCATAAGCCCAAGTAGCTTACCTCTACTAAAGGTTTTGTTTCCAGTGAAGTTTATGGTCCTTACATACTCTGGTTCTCCTTCCACTATTTTGTAAACCACTTTTGATGCTCCCTTCTTTGGGACAAGTTCATAGCTTACTTGGACGTTGGGATAGCCCTCCTTCATGTAGGCTTCTATTATCCTCCTCTTTATAAACTCTAACTCTTCACGGGTGAGCACCCTTCCGAGCCTAAGCCTTCTTTGTATTTCCAGTCTTTCCTCTATGGCAGGTGCTGATGTAAATCCTTTTATTAGCTCCTCTGGTTCTATTTTACCCACCTCCGTCTCTATGCCTATTTTCCTTTCCAGCTCATCAGACTTTATCTTTCTGTTGCCCACAAACTCTATTTTGTATATAACAGGCAGGTCTTTTATCCTGTATACAAGCACCACATCCTCACCAATTCTTTCTTCATAAACCTCCACCTTATCAAAGAAGCCTGTTCTATACATACGCCTTATACTTTCCCTAACCATATCTGGGCTATAAAGACTGCCCCGTCTTATGTTTATTAGCCCAAGTATTACATCCTCTGGCACATACTCTGCTCCTTCCACTCTTATCTCCCTCACCACCTGTGCAAGGGAAAAGCTCGCCAATGTAAGAAGCGGGAGTATAATTCTAAACGATAGCCACATGCTTTTTACCCTCCTCAATAAATCCACAGACAAAGGCAGAAGGAACTGCCTTAAGGACATAAGGCACGTCCTCTTTCCCAACTACTACCATAAAACCCACGCCCATGTTAAAGGTTCTAAACATCTCCTCTTCCTGTATTTTTCCTAAATCCCTTATCCAGTCAAAAAGGGGATTTTTGGGAATTTTCTCCTTCTCCACCACCGCCCTTAGACCTTCTGGAAGTATTCTAACAAGGTTTCCCGGTATGCCACCACCTGTTATATGAGCCATTCCTTTTATCCTTATACCAGAAGACCTTAAACTTTGCACCTCTTGGAGATATATCTTAGTGGGCTCTAAAAGCACTTCCCAAACCTCTCTACCTTCAAACTTGTCCTTATAACTTATGCGGTTGTCTTCTAACACCTTTCTTATAAGGCTGTATCCGTTGCTATGAAACCCGCTTGAGGGAAAGCCTATTATAATATCTCCTGCTTCTATGCTTTCACCAGTAATGAGCTCCTCCTCCTCGCACACGCCAAGACAGAAACCTGCAAGGTCATACACTCCCTCTGGATAAAAGTCTGGCATCTCTGCGGTCTCTCCACCCACAAGTGGCACTTCCGCAAGCTTGCAACCTTCCACTATACCATCCATAACTTCCTTCATAACCTTTAGGTCTATCTTGCCTGTTGCTATATAGTCAAGGAAAGCTATAGGTTTTGCACCAGTGGTCAAAAGGTCGTTTACGTTCATAGCAACAAGGTCTATACCTACCGTGTTGTGAACACCTACCGCCTGAGCCACTTTTAGCTTTGTGCCTACACCGTCGGTCGTAAGCATAAGAACAGGGTTTTTGTAACCTTTGAGCTTTATACCGCTGGCAAAGGAGCCAAAGAGCAGTGCTTGATGAGGCAAGGTCTTTATTTTTTCCCTTATATAGTCCACAAAGGCTTCAGCCCTCTCTATGCTTACGCCAGCCCTTTCATAAGTCCACTTACCCATGGAAATAAAACTCCTCTATAACAGTGTATATGGGTCCTACAGAGGTTAGAGAACTTTTTATGAGTATAACCCTATCAACGAGGTCTTCTCCAAAAGTGGTATTTTCATATTGACGCATAAGGTCCTTCAAGCCTCTTTTGTCAAATTCCTTTATTCTGCATATGGTCACATGTGGGTAAAAGGGTTTACCTTCATCCCTTATACCTACCTGTCTATTGGCTCTTACTATATTTCTTGCAAGCTCTATGAGCTGTCTATGACCCTCTGATACACCTATCCAAAGAACCCGAGCTCTATCAAGGCTTGGAAAAACTCCCAAACCTCTATACTTCACCCTTATGGGCTTATTAGATTGTGCTATATCCTGAAGAGTTTTCAAAAGATCTGTGAGCCTTTCTTGTTGCAAATCCCCTATAAACTGAAAGGTCATATGAAAGTTCTGTGGTTCTACCCACTTTCCCTTTATAAATTTCTCGCTTTGTGTTCGTATTTTCTCCACCGCTTCCTGTATCTTCTTAGTGGTAAAAAAACCCACAAAAACCCTTATCATTACCAATACCTAAAAGGTCCAGTATCAAGGTGCACAAAGCCAGACCTCGGATAGTATCCTACTCCACCAGCCCTTAAACTAATCGCAAGGTCTCTTAACTGACTTAGGCTCATGCCCTGCAACCTTATATCTATTGCCTTTCCACGTGTATGGTAGCTATCTCTGGCAACACCTCCTTTTACTCTGCTGAGGTAAGCATTGGTAGAGGGAGACCTATATCCGGATATTACTTCCACCTTTTCCCTTCCAGATAGCTTGGTTATGAGATATAAAAGGTCAAGAAGCCCCACATCTATTGGAGCAACCTCTCCGCTTCTGTAGTCTCTCAAAAGCCAGTTTATCTCCCTAAGGGAGCTTTCTATATACTCTCCGTCTATCCAGTAAACGGTCCTGAGGCTTTCACCAGTGTTCAAAGAATAAAGGTCAAGGTATCTTGCTCCCTCCGAGATACCTTTAATCTCAAAGACCGAAGCATAAGATAAAGAGCCCGTCATAAGCAGGCATCCTATATACCCCATTGATTTTAAGAGCTCTCTCCTTGTCATCTCCTACCTCCAATCCTAAAGAGTGCACGAGACAAAATTGTATCATATCCATACAGGTCTTCTCTAAAATGAAGCACGCCGTTTCTTTCAAAGGCGGTAAAGTAGAGTATGTATATAGGAACTGGTGGGTTGACCCTTAGAGTTTGAGTTTGTCCGCTTTTTATGAGATTTTCTAACTTTTTGTCGTTCCAACCCTCTCCCAACAGGCTTATAGCTAACTGTCTTGCCTTCTCCACCCTTATACATCCAGAGCTAAAGGCTCTTTTAGTGTGGTTGAAAAGATGTCTTTCTGGTGTATCGTGTAGGTAAACCGCAAAGGGGTTAGGGAAGTTAAACTTTATAACGCCAAGTGCGTTCCTTCTTCCGGGTTCTTGAACAAGCCTAAAGGGAAAGTTCCTTTCGTTATACTGACTCCAGTCCACCTGCAGTGGGTCTATCTCCTCCTCTCCAAGGAATACTCTAAAGCCTTTCCTTTTAAGATACTCTGGGTTTCTCTTTACCTTTGGAAGTATATCCTTGGTTGCTATGCTTACAGGCACATACCACCTTGGGTTTACTGTAATGCTTTCTATCCTGCTGTAGAGCATGGGTGTGGGTCTAAAGTCTTTTACATAATTCCTACCTACTATCACTCTTGAATAAAGCTTTACAGAGCCACCTTCTATAAGAAAAAGCTCAAAAGAAGGCACGTTTACTACAACAGCCTTCTTAAATTCCTCTGGTAGCCAGCGGTGTTTTTCAAGGTTTAGGTATATTTGTCTAAGCCTATCTCTTGGACTTACGTTCAACTCCGCAAGGGTCTTTTGGTCTATAACTCCACTTTCTGGCAAACCGTGTCTTCTTTGGAAGTTTTTTACTGCTTGGAGCAGTGCATCATCAAAACTCTCAGATGGATTATACTCCTGCAGGTCTCCCAAAAGAAAGAGCCTAAACCTTATTTCATCAATACACGGACTTTTATCTCCATAGCGTAGAGGCTTTGCGACCCTTATAGCTCTCCATTCAAAATTGGACAAGTCATGGTAAAACTTAGCCTGCTCCACCAAAAACCAATAGTCCTTACTTTTGGGAGCAAGCTCAGAGAAGAAGTCCTCAAGCCTCCCCTCCTTTATGAGGCTTGCAAGGACCTTAAGGACTCTGTCTGGTTTAGTAGGTAGGTTTAATTGCCTGTATACTTCCGAAGGTCTTACTCTTCCATAGTAGAGTTGATAGGCAAGGTTAATAAGGGTCTCTGTGGTAGCGAGTTCTGGATTGGCACTGTTTGTAAGTTTATAGTCTTCGGGAGCAAGCCCGTGATGGATGGCTAAGGAGAATATTTCTTCAAGTTTCTTTAAGTTCTCTGTTGGCTCACCGCCACAATACCATATGCAATCTGTGTTGAGAAGTTTATAGAGTTGTTGAGCTTTTGTTCTTCTATCGTAGGCAAAAAGACCATCTACTAAAAAAATAATAAGAAAAAGGGAAACGACCGCCATTGGCGGTCTATATTATATCATATAGGCTTTCCTTCTATAACGTCTCCACCTTCACCCTTTTGTGTGGTTTGTCCTTGATATATATAGCTTCCTATCTTACCAGCGGTCTCAAGCACCCGTTCAATAGTCCTTCTTACTTCTTGCACATCTTGAGAGCTTGCAAAGACCCTCTTTGCCTCTTCTATGGTCCTTTCTATCTCTGAAACCATATCCGTGGGCAGTTTTTCTCTGTTTTCTTTGAGAACCTTTTCAAGGTTGTAAATATGCTGGTCAAGTTGGTTTTTGGCTTCTACCAACTCTTTCTTTTTCCTATCCTCTTCCTCGTGAAGCTGAGCTTCCCTTATCATCCTCTCTATCTCTTCCTGTGTAAGACCCGAAGATGCCTGAACCCTAATGGACTGCTCTTTGCCGGTGCCTAAGTCCTTTGCGGTCACATGGAGAATACCATCCGCATCTATGTCAAAGCACACCTCAATCTTTGGAACGCCTCTTGGTGCTGGCGGTATCCCAGTGAGATAAAACTTACCCAGGGATTTGTTGTCTTTTGCCATTGGACGTTCGCCTTGTAGCACGTGGATTTCCACTTCTGTTTGATAATCGCTGGCTGTGGTAAAGATTTCACATTTCCTGTAGGGTATGGGTGTGTTTCTGGGTATAAGAACCGTCATAACACCGCCATAGGTTTCCACACCAAGAGAAAGAGGAGTTACGTCCACAAGGAGTATGTCCTTAACCTCTCCAGAAAGCACACCAGCCTGTATGGCAGCACCCACTGCCACCACTTCGTCTGGGTTTACACCCTTGTGTGGTTCTTTGCCAAAGAATTCCCTTATCCTTTGCTGAACAAGAGGAATCCTCGTAGAACCTCCCACAAGCACTACTTCGTCAATATCTTGAGGTCTTAGTTTGGCATCCTCAAGGGCTTTTTTAACGATATCCATAGTTCTGTCTATGAGGTCTTTTATCATCTCTTCAAGTCTTGCTCTTGTAAGCTTTTTCTGTAGGTGCAAAGGTTGATTGGTGGATGGGTCTATGGTTATAAAGGGTAGATTTATCTCCGTTTCCAACTTAAAGGATAGTTCCTTCTTTGCTTGCTCGCTGGCTTCCTTTAGCCTTTGCAAAGCGGTCCTATCTTTTCTTAGGTCAACACCAGTTTCTTTCTTGAACTCCTCTATCAGCCACTCCATTATCCTTTCGTCTATGTTTGCACCACCAAGATGTGTATCTCCTGAGGTAGCCTTAACTTCTATCACTCCTTCTCCACCTTCAAGAATGGAAACGTCAAAGGTTCCACCACCAAAGTCGTAAACAAGTATCCTCACATCGCTTTTCTTATCAAGTCCATAGGCAAGTGCTGCAGCGGTTGGCTCGTTAAGAATTCTAAGCACCTCAAGCCCTGCTATCTTACCTGCATCCTTTGTAGCTTGTCTTTGCCTTTCGTTAAAGTAGGCAGGAACTGTTATAACCGCCTTTGTTATCTTTTCTCCGAGGTATGCCTCCGCAGCCTCCTTTAGCTTTTTGAGGACTTGAGCACCCACCTCTTCTGGACGGACTTTCCTACCTAAGTTTGGTATCTCAAAACTGGCATCTCCCTTATCATCTGGCACAACCTTGTAAGAAACACGTTTTGCTTCATCAAGCACTTCCTCGTACTTCCTACCTATGAACCTCTTAGACTCGTATACAGTATTTTCTGGGTCAAGTATGGCACGCCTTTTTGCAGGCTCACCCACAAGCACCTCCTTTTCCTTTGTCCAAGAGACCACCGAAGGCGTAAGCCTTGAACCCTCTTGATTGGCAATAACCACAGGCTCATCACCCACCATAACCGCCACTACAGAGTTTGTTGTCCCAAGGTCTATACCTATTATCTTCTCCGCCATAGAACACCTCCTTCTTTAGGATGTGGTATCTAATATAAAACTTTAGCATAGTTTTGTCAAGTTTTTTATGTGAGGTTTTTAGAACTTTGAAGGGTTTCCCTTCAAGCAATTCTTGGTAGTTTGGACTGATTGCATGTAGCCCTCTTGAGACAAAGAAGGAAACCAGCGACCTCGCTCTAAAACCTTTCCATCCTCAACAACCTGCTATGGAGATAAATTTCATAAAGGAGCTTTTCCACTGCCTTTTCTTTTTGCTTTGCCTCAAGAATAAGGTCTATTCTGTTTCCACCAAAGTGATTGAGGAAGTCCATAAAGTCTTCTACCTTTATCCAGTCTCCGTGTTCGCCAAAGCGATGCTTTCCCTTTGGCTCAGAGGATAGATGAAACTCTGGCACACGCCCAGACCAAGTTTGCAATATTTCACTTACCTCAAACTCTGAAGGATTTAGACGGTTATGGTAGTAGTCAAAAACTATAGGTAAGTCCAGCTCCGCATCCAAAAGGTCTTTTACTGTGTAATGTCTTTCATCGTTTTCTATAGCAAGATATCTATAGAGCCACTGGTTTTCCCTTAGGGTATTCTTTAACCTTTTGAGACTTTCCCTTTTGTCTTCGTAGACACCACCTGCATGAATCACTACAACTCCTTCAGCTCCAACGCCTAAGGTTTCCAAAACCCAAAAGTGATATTCCAATTCCCTCAAAGATGCGTCCACCACCTCCTTTTTTGGAGAGTTTAGCACCACAAACTGTCCTGGGTGCATGGTTATCCTTATTGGAAACTTCCTCAAGGTCTTGGAAAACTCTCTTAATTTTCCCTCCACCTCCTTTAGCCAGTCCTTTTTGAAAGAAGGATGAGATGCAAAAGGCACAAGGTTTGAACCCAGCCTAAATATACCACAGCCCAAGGATAGGGAAATCTCTAAGAGCTTTTCAAAATCTTTTAGGTTTTTCTCCAATACATCTATGACTTTTTGATAACTCAGGTTGGAGAGCCTAAACTTCCTATTAGTAGTTATCTTGCCATCTGCAGTAGAGCAGAAAAACCCTACCTTTATGCCCTTGAGTTCAAACACAGGGGAATTATACTTATTTCTTATGTTCGTTGATAGGGTAAAAATACACGTTAAGGCTGGGGATGGTGGCAATGGTGCGGTTGCTTTTCTAAGGGAAAAATACAGACCCTTTGGTGGTCCTGCGGGTGGAGATGGTGGAAAGGGTGGGGATGTGGTTTTGGTAGCCACAGGGAGAAAACATACCCTTTATGACTTTAAGTTTCAAGCGCATTTTAAGGCTCAGAGGGGAGAGCATGGTAAAGGGAAAAACCAGAAGGGCAAGGATGGAGAAGACCTAATAATAGAGGTGCCAGTAGGGACGGTGGTTATTGATGCAGAAACTGGAGAAGTCCTTTGCGACCTTGTAAAAGAAGGACAAAGGTGCGTGGTGGCAAAGGGTGGGAGAGGTGGAAGAGGCAACGCACACTTTGCAACACCTACCAATCAAACACCAAGATACGCAGAAAAGGGGGAGAAGGGAGAGGAAAGGTGGCTCATATTGGAGCTAAAGCTCATAGCGGATGTGGGTCTTGTAGGGCTTCCTAATGCGGGAAAGTCCACTCTAATATCTGTCCTTACAAGGGCAAAGCCAAAGATAGCGGACTATCCCTTTACTACCCTTTCCCCTGTCTTGGGTGTTATGGAGTTGGACGAAGAGAGACATGTGGTAATTGCGGACATCCCCGGTCTTATAGAAGGTGCGAGCCAGGGAAAGGGTCTTGGTCTTGACTTCCTAAGGCATATAGAAAGAACTAAGTTCCTCCTGCACTTGGTAGACATATCAGAGGGAAGGGCAGAGGACCCTATAAAAGCCTTTCAAACAGTCTTGAAAGAGATGGAAAACTATAGTCCAGAACTCCTTAAAAAGCCTCAGATAGTGGTGGGAACAAAACTTGACGCCCTATCAGACAGGTCTTATATAGAAAGCTTAAAAAAGGTCTTTGAAAGTATGGGTTATCCCTTTGTAGCCATATCCGCCGTGACTGGTGAGAACCTCAATGATTTAAAATACCTCATAGGAAGGAAGTTAGAGGAGCTTAAGGATGCAGAGCTTGGGAAGATACAAGTTGTCTCTTAGTCCACATCAACCACAGGAAATAGAACCCAATGAAATAGAAGAATCTCTGCAGTTTTCCGACCTTGCGGAAGAGCCAAGGGTATACGATGGATACGTGCCAGAAAATTTCAGTCTTGTGTTTATAGACGGAGTAAGACGCACCGAATGCCTTGCCTATGTTAGAGATGAGGAAACAGGGGAGAGTTTTGAAGGTGCTTTCTTATCCTTGGGTGCTGGTGCTTTAAGGATAGAATATGGAAGGCTAAACCTCTTAAGGGAATCTCTTCTACTCCATAGAGTGGAACGGCTTTTCTTTCATAAAGGTGGTATTCTTGTGGACGAATTGCTTGGCTTTAGAGCGTATGCGGTTGAGAGAGAGCTTTCTGTGGAAATTAACAGATACATGAAAGAAGAGCTTGAGGCAGAGGTTGCCTTGCAAATTCAAAGGGAAGTCAAGGACAGTCTTGTAATATGCGATGGAACATTGAGCTATAAGCTTAGGAAAACACCTTTTCTGGGTCTTGTAAAAAGCATGAAAAAGCTCTATATGGATAGGTCGTATCTTCCTCTTTTATACATTTTGAAGCCTGGACAAAGAAGCCCCATAGTGAAAGTTCACCATCAGCAGGAACAAGAAGAGAAGGAAAAGGTAGATAAATATACATGGTATGTAAAGCTCACAGAACACGAAGGGCTACAAGGTCTTGTAAGAGTTGAGGTCTTCAAAAGGGACTTTGAAGAGGTTAAAAGACTTGCTAACATTTCCGCAGGAGTGCTTCCTCTCTTTGCCAGCCAATCCTTCCAAGATAGAAGGTCTCCACAAAATCTTTTACCCATAGGTAGGCTTGAAAAGTTTCTCAGACTTCATTTAGGTCCATACCGCATTATAAGGAGGCAGATAGAGAGCTTTTTCTATGCTTGAGGTCTTTCTTACCGTAAGCATTGCATACATACTCAAAAGGCTTGGTCTATTTTCCGAGGAACATTCTAAAGTTTTGGTAAACTACGTGTTATATTTTGCCCTTCCCTTGTTAAGTTTTAAGACCGCACATAGTATAGGTCTCTCTAAGGAAGTGGCTTTTATCGGCGTTGGTGCTTGGCTTGTAATAGCTCTGTGTATACTCACTTCGTATCTCGTAGGTAAGGCTCTCAAGCTCAAAAAATCAGACCTCAGGACGCTTATGATGGCTTCCGCCTTTGGCAATACAGCCTTTCTTGGCTATCCTTACAGTTTTACCTACTTTGGAGAAGAAGGGCTAAAGTATGCGGTTATTTACGACAGCGTAGGTTCTTTTCTTGCGGTCTCTTCTGTGGGCTTTTTAATAGTGAGTGGCAATCTTCAATTAAGGTCCATAATACTCTTTCCACCCTTTCTTGGCTTGTTATTTGGCTTTCTGCTAAGGGCTTATGAGCTTCCAGCCTTCTTTTGGAAGTTTGTGGACTTTTCTATTGCGTCGCTACTGCCAGTGGTTTTGTTTTCTCTGGGTCTTTCCCTTGAGTTTTCTCATGTTGGTAAAGGTCTTAAACTCTTGGCTACCGCCGTTGGCATAAAGATGTTCCTATCTCCACTTTTTGCCCTTTTGGTATTTAAAGCCTTGCCTGTGAGCGAAACCGCTTACAGGGTCTCTGTGCTTGAGTCCGCTATGCCTACCATGATAACCGCAAGCCTTTTGGTGCTAAGGTATGGGCTCAACCATAGCCTTGCCTTTGCCAGTGCAGGTCTTGGCATTCTTTTGAGTTTTTTGAGCATTCCCGCATGGGTTTATATCCTAAATAAGCTCTAAGAAAGCCAGACAGCCCCTACCTGCTTTTGCGTAAAGTGTTAGTAAAGTGCACTCATAGAAAGAAAAGTCTACAAGCTCGTTGACTATCTTGGCACTATGGAGATATCCAAGATAAGCACCTTCACAACAGAGCAGTATAAACTGCATAGCTAAAGCCCAACACAATAAACTTAGAGCTTAACATTCTCAGAGCAATCCTCATGAAAGCCAAAACTCTAAAGCTATACTCTGGAGAGTATCCCTTAGCATGAACAAATATCCCTTTTGTGGACATTTATCCACACCTCGGGTTTAGGGGCTCACCAACGAAAGTAGCCTTACTCCAACCGCACTAATACCGCTCATCAAGCAGGCTTTTTATATCCACTTGATAAGGGCTTGCAGAGTGCAGTGTAAACACCAACCTCACCTAACACGGTTAGGCAAGCCTTTATCGGTATTCCCCTTCCGCACCCTGCTTTAAAAACTACGGAATAATACACAACATTTATCTTCGTTTGTCAACGCTTTCAAAGACTAGTCGCCAAGACCTGCAGTGGAGTTTGCAGTCTATAGGTACGGCACTATAGCTATAACTAATGCCAAGAATAATGAAACAGCAAGGCTTCCACTGGAAAAGCAAGCCATTGAACTCCGCATAGGCTACGTCTTTACCAATCCAAAAGACAAACCCTAAAGACATTCAAAACCACAGGCAAGAAAACAGGCATACCTTTAGAGCCTGAATTTTAGAAAGCTATGTGGAAATCTCTGGACAGTTTATACACAAGGTTTTTAACTTGCGGGGGGAGGATTTGAACCTCCGACCTTCGGGTTATGAGCCCGACGAGCTACCAGGCTGCTCCACCCCGCGTAGGGATATATTATTATAACATCACAACTCCACCAAGTCAAGAGGTATTTCCGATAAGGGCTCTGCATATCCACCCTTTACAACCACTATATTCTCAAGCCTTACGCCAAACTTTCCAGGAAGGTATATGCCCGGCTCTACAGTAAAAACCATCCCCTCTTCTATCTTCACATCCTTGTCTTTGCCCTTGTAATAAACCCTTGGATATTCATGTATTTCAACACCCACACCGTGTCCAAGAGAATGGTTAAAGAATTTGCCAAAACCCTTCTTTCTTATGTATTCCCTTGCGGTCTTGTCAATCTCTCCCAGTTTCCTTCCTACTTTTATCTTCTCAAGTGCAAGGAGATGAGCATCCCTTACCA
The DNA here is from genome assembly GCA_037722135.1 of Aquificaceae bacterium. NCBI lineage: Bacteria > Pseudomonadati > Aquificota > Aquificia > Aquificales > Aquificaceae > Pampinifervens > Candidatus Pampinifervens sericum. The sequence continues at coordinate 28,713 of JBBKAW010000103.1, read as the reverse complement.
CAGTGTAAACCTTCTTAAACTCGCTATCCGTCTTTCCCAAAAAGATTGTTCTTGTGAAGTCCGTGCAATAGCCTTTCCACAAAAGTCCCATGTCTATGAGAATTGGCTCACCGTGTTTTATAGTCTTTTGAGAGGTCTCGTAGTGGGGTATAGCAGAGCCCTTACCACTTGCCACTATGGCAGGAAAGCTCTCACCGCTTGCCCCTGCCCTGAAAAACTCCCCCACAAGCCAAGACCTTACCTCAAGCTCAGTCATTCCTTCTCTTAGCTCATGCAAAAGCCTTTCGTATATCTTGTCGCTAATTTTCACCCCTTCCTTCATTATCCTTAGCTCTTCCTCATCCTTTATAGCCCTCATTTCCTTTAGAATGCCCGAAACACCCTTCCATATAAAGCTACCCTTTAGAGCCTTCCTAAACTCACAACTCACCCTATCCTCTTCATAGCCCACCTTGGAAACTTTTAGTCTTTTTAGGAAGTTCTTTATAACCCTTATGGCATTTTCTTTAATGAGCACCACATCCCAGTCTTTTAGAGTAGACCTGGCTTTCTCGTAATACCTGCCATCGGTCAAAAGATGATAAGAGTCCCTTGTAATGACCACATAGGCATGGCTTGACCTAAAGCCAGAGAGATAGAAAACGTTAGCCTGCGAACTAAAAACAAAAGCGTCAAGTTTATGCTTTTTCAAAAGCTCCTGGACTTTTTCTATCCTTTTCATGACCTGCCCTCAAGGATTCTTCTGTATTTGTTTACAGTCCTTCTTGCTATGTGTATGCCTCTATCTTTTAGTAGCTTTGAAATCTCTTGGTCAGAAAGCCTGCACTTTTCAGATTGAAGTATCTCCTTTATGGCTTTCATTATCTCTTCTTTGCTATAGCCTTCCTTTGTCTCCCTTAGGAAAAAGGACCTAAGAGGGAACACTCCTATGGGAGTTTTTGCATACTTTCTGCTAACTATCCTGCTTACCGTTGAGAGGCTAACCTCTGCCCTTTGAGCTACTTCACTAAGAGTTAAGCTCTTTAGTGGCTCTTTCCCAAGCATAAAGCCTGCCTGTCTTTCCAAAATTAGGTCTCCAACCACACGCATAACCCTCCTTCTCATTTCCAATATAAAAGTTATAGGCTTTAGACTCCCTACCGCCTCCACATCCCAGAAGTCTTCCATAAGAAAAACATACCACTGACTTCCATCGTATTCAAAGACCACATCCACACTACCGCTTTTATACGCCACTTGAGTGCCCTCAAAAGGACTAAGTTTTAGCTTTGACAAGACTTCTCTTGCCCTTAGGTCTCTACTTTTGCCCTTTAGCACCCTTAGGACTTCTCTATGAAGCTCTTCCTCCTTGGGGTATAGCTCTTCAAGTTGGACAAGTATAAACTCTTCAAGGTTTTTACTGGCAACACCCAAAGGTTCAATCTCTTTCATTATAAACTCTCTTATCTCCTCCACATACTCAGGGCTAACTCCGTAATGTTTGGCTATTTCTCCTATGTCTCCGAGGAAAAATCCCTTGTGGTTAAGTCCAGATATTATCTCAAGGGCTATGTCAAGGTCAAGACCATCAAACTCATATCTTACTTGTTCTTCAACCTTACTTATTTCACTTTGTGTAAATATAGGCTGATGCTCTGCGTATTCCTGATAAAACCATCTTGGTCTTGTCTTTAGTGTTAGCTTTATTTGAGGGTTTTCTTCTTGTTTTAGTTCAAGCTCTTGCAGAAGCTCTTCTGAGGTTTTCAAAAGCAATTCAAGGCTGTTTTCTATTTTCAATAGCAGGCTTGTCCTTACCTGTGGCAAAACCCTTATGGGCTTATCTTTCAACTTTTTCCTCCTGTTTTGCGGTTATAAAAACGCTCACAATTCTGTTGCCTTCCATTTTATCCACCACAAACTTGAACCCATCGTAGAAAAACTCATCTCCTTCTTCTGGAACTTTTGAAAGTTTTGCCATTACAAAGCCACCTATTGTATCGTATTCATAGTCTTCTGGCAATCTAAATCCTATTCTTTTTGCCACCGTTTCCACATCTACCCACCCGCTTACCATGTATGTATCTTTGGAAACCTTCACTATATCCTCTTCCCAGCTTTCTGGCACATCTCCAAAGAGATATTTCATTATGTCATATACGCTTACAAGACCAGATATTTCTCCGTGTTCTCCCACCACAAGGGCAGTTTGAGTTCCATGAGACCTCATCTCCTTTATAAGTTCTGTTATGCTAAGTATCTCTGGCACAAACAATGCCTCTCTTTTGAAGTCCTTTAGAGGTCTCTTTAGGTTCTTTGAGATGGGAACAAGGTCCTTTACGTATAGCATGCCTACCACGTTGTCGGGGCTTTTTGAAAAAAGCGGTATTTTACTGTGCTTTCTCTGGATTATCTCCTCAATAACCTCTTCCAAGAGGCTATCTTCTGGCAACATAAATATGTCTGGTCTTGGGGTCATAATCTCCTTTACCGTGGTATCCTTTAGGTTTATAGCCCTTTCCACAACTTCCAAATCCTTCTTATCAAAATATCCAAGGGATATACCCCTTTCAAGCAACTCCATAAATGTATCCTTGGAGTCTTTGCCCTTTTCTTCCACCTCCACAAGACCTATAAGTTTGCTAACTGGTCCTATAAGCACTGTGCGAATTGGTTTCATAAGTCCATGAACAAGGATAAAAGGCACATAGTATATAGGAGCAAGCCTTGTGGCAAAGGGTAGAACTGTGTTTTTTGGAAGCACCTCACCAAAGACAAATATCAGCACGCTTGAGAAAATAACCGCAAAGCCTGCACCCTTTGGACCCATAAGGTCTACAAACAGCTTTGTCCCATACGAGGATATGAGTATGTTTACCAGCTCGTTTCCAAGCAGGATAGTAAGGAGCACCTCTCTGGGTTTTGAAAGGAGCTTTAAAAGAGCCCTATATATCCTTTTCCTTTCCTTGAGTTTGAGAAGATACCTGTTTGCACCAAAAAAGACCACCTCTGAGGAGCTAAAAAAACCAGACATAAATAGTAGGAAGAAAAAGATGAGCACCTCAGTATAGATTGCATGAGACGAGCCGTCCATTCTGGTTTACCTCCCTAACTTCCTGCTCACATTCTTTTATTCTATACTTGCACTGGGAGAAGAAGGGGCAAGGGCTTGGCAGGCTTTCTTCTACAAAATCTTCAATGAACTCCTTTCTCTGAGAAGGATGCCTTGCAGGAACTGTGCCTAAAAGATACTGAGTGTAGGGATGCAGAGGATTCTTGAGCACATCCTTTGATAGACCAAGCTCTACAAGTTTTCCTCTGTATAGAACGCCCACTCTATCAGAAACCTTTTCAACCGCCCTTATATCGTGGGTTATAAGCAGAGTGCTTATACCTTCTTCCTTTAGCTTGAGAAAAAGCTCTAATATGCCTGCCCTGTAGCTCATATCAAGGGCTGAGGTAGGCTCATCTGCCACTATGAGCTTGGGTTTTAGGACTATAGCTCGTGCTATGGCTACCCTTTGTCTTTGACCTCCAGAGAGCTCTTCTGGTCTTCTTTCCAGAAAACTCTCCTCAAGCCCTGCCATAAGCAAAGCCTGAAGCACCTTCTCTTTTCTGTCTTTTTCTTTGTGAACGAGCAGTGGCTCTTGCACTATCTCTCCCACTTTCATGCGCGGGTTTAGAGAGCTCCTTGGGTCTTGGAAAACCACTGAAACAAGCCTTGTGTATTCTTTTCCCATTTGGAAGGGGTCTTTACCTTCAAAAAGAACTCTTCCCGAGGTTGGTTTTTCAAGCCTAAGAATAACTTTACCAATAGTGCTTTTTCCAGACCCAGACTCTCCCACAAGAGAGAATATCTCTCCATATCCTATCTCAAAGCTTACCTCCTTTACCGCCCAGATAAACCTCTTGGAGAATAGACCAATGGTAAAGACCTTGGAAAGTTTTTCTATACGAAGTAGCTCCTCTTTCATATAGTCCTGGAAAACCTCTGCTCCTTTTTTGTCTTTATATACTGGTCAAAGACCATAGCGATGTTTCTTATCAAAAGCCTACCTTCTGGCAAGACCTTTATACTTCTGTCCTCTATCTTTAAAAGACCATCCCTTTCCATATCCATGAGCTCCTCTAACTCTGAAGAAAAGTGTTCTTCAAACCTTATACCAAAAGACCGGTCTATTTTCTCAAAGTCACAACGGAAATTGCACATAAGCTCCATTATAACCTCACGCCTTATGAAGTCCTCTTCTGTAAGAATGTAGCCTCTCATTGTGGGTAGTTTTCCTGAGTCAAGGGCAAGGTAATATTCTCTTATGGTCTTGTAGTTCTGGAAATATCCCTCATGGAGCATGCCTATAGAGGTTGCACCTATACCTATTAGGTCTACACCTTTCTTGGTAGTGTAGCCTTGGAAGTTCCTCCAAAGAGTCCCATCTCTTTGGGCTTGAGCCAGCTCATCTTCAGGCTTAGCAAAGTGGTCCATACCTATAAAGACATAACCTGCCTTTTGGAAAAGGTCTATGGTCATCTCCAATATGGTTAGCTTGTCCTCTGGTGGTGGCAGTGTGGAGGGGTCTATTTTCCTTTGCAAAGGCTTAAGCCAAGGCACGTAGGCAAAGTTAAAGACCGCTGTCCTGTCTGGGTCAAGCTCTATGGTTTGAAGCAAGGTTTTTCTAAACTTCTCTGGTGTTTGGTAAGGCAGTCCATATATGAGGTCTATGTTTATGCTCTTAAAGCCCAAACTTCTTAGGTCTTTCATAACCCTCTGCATAAGCTCGTAGGATTGTATGCGGTTTATAGCTCTTTGAACCTCTGGGTCAAGGTCCTGAAGTCCCATACTTACACGATTAAAGCCCACCTCTCTGAGGGTTTCCAATTGACCTTCCGAGAGATATCTGGGGTCTATTTCTACACTTATTTCCGCATCCGGTGAAATATTAAAGACCTCTCTTATTTTTCCAAAAAACTCTCTTATCTCCTCGTTGCTTAAAAAGTTTGGAGTGCCACCACCCCAATGGAGTTGAACTACTGGTCTTGAAGTATCAAGGTAGTCCTTTAGCATTTCCATTTCTCTGTAGACATAGTCCAAGTATCTTCTGGTAACATCCTTCCTGTGGGAGATTATCACATTACAACCACAAAACCAGCAGGCACTTTCACAGAAAGGTATATGAAAATACAGAGAAAGGGGTCTTTTAGAGAGATTGCTCTGAAGAAGCATTCTCTTGTAGTCTTCTTCTCTTACTCCTTCGTGAAACTCTGTAGCAGGTGGATAGCTTGTGTATCTTGGACCAGGACGGTCATACTTTTTTATGAGATTTTCGTTAAAAATGGTTTTCATAGAATATAAATATAGTCTCTTTTCAAGAGGGGGCGTAGCCCCCAAGAGAATTTACTTTACGTAGTCTGTTGCAGCTCTTCCCACCTCCCTTGCAAGTTCTGCCACACCACCTCTGAATTGGAAAGCCTTATCAAAACCTAAGGCTCTAAGTGCAGTGACTACCGCTGCCGCTCTGTCTCCTGTGTGGCACACCACCACTATTTTCTTGTCCTTTGGAAGTTTGTTTAGGTTTTCTTCTTTGAATAGTTCGTGCATGGGTATACGAAGTGTATTTTTCCAAGTGGGTCCTACCACTGCCGTCTCCGCAGGAGTTCTTACGTCAAGTATCACAAAGTCTTCGCCTCTTTGTATCATCTGGAGAAGCTGTTGAGTGGTTATTTGGCAAGGTCTTTGCTTGAGAACCTCTGGCGTCATCTGAGAAAACATAGCGTTGAAACGTTTTGCAAGCTCCTTGTCATAAGAAAAGGCTGTCCCTACAAGGCTCAAGGCTCCAAAGGTTAAGGCAAGCACTGCTCTTTTCATGGTTCGCCTCCTTTTGTGATTTTAGTCAGTTATTCAATTATAAGCATATTCTAATACTCTGTCAATGCTTATCATAAAGGGCTATTAAACTCCAACTATGTTATACTTTTCTGTTGGCAATTCTCAAAGGAGGTAGTCAAGTGGCAAACATAGTAATAACTCCCATGACCTTTAGACCAACCTATGAGCTTGATGCAGAGATAGTGGAGCGTAAGGGAATAGGTCATCCAGATACCATATGCGACTACCTTGCGGAAAACCTTTCAAGAGAACTGTGCTTGTGGTATTTGAGAGAATACGGTGCGGTTATGCATCATAATGTGGATAAGGCACTTCTTGTGGGTGGTGTTGCAAGGGCGGAGTTTGGCGGTGGTGAGGTTATAGAACCCATAGAGATATACCTTGTGGGTAGAGCAATATTAGAAAAAGATGGCAAAAGGCTTGACGTTCATGACCTTGCGGTAGAAAGTGCAAAAAGATGGTTAAGGGAAAACATAAAGAACTTGGATGTGGAAAGGCATGTGGTTATACATACAAAAATAAAGCCTGGAAGTAGAGATTTAGTGGAGCTTTTTGAAAGATTTCAGAAAAAAGGTGAAGTGCCACTGGCAAACGATACTTCTTTTGGCGTAGGTTATGCACCCCTTGATAGCTTAGAAAGAGCGGTCTTTGAAGCGGAAAGGTTTTTAAACTCAGAGGAGATGAAAAAAGAACATCCAGAGATAGGAGAAGACATAAAGGTTATGGGTGTGCGTATAAGGGACAAGTTTAGGCTTACTATAGCCCTCGCCTTTGTAGGTAAGTATATAAAGGACATCCAAGACTATTTCCAAAAGAAGGAAGAAATACGCAAAAAGGTAAAAGAAAGAGTAGAAGCGCTCATATCCAAAGAGGTGGATATCTTTATAAACACTGCAGACAGCAGGGAAAACAACTCCGTTTACATTACGGTCACTGGCACATCCGCAGAGCAAGGAGATGATGGTCAGGTGGGTCGTGGCAATAGGGTAAATGGTCTGATAACTCCCTACAGACCCATGAGCCTTGAGGCAGCAGCAGGTAAAAACCCAATCTCTCACATAGGCAAGATATACAACAGAGTTGCAAACCTCATAGCCCAAAGAGTTGTAGAAGAGGTGGAAGAAGTAGAAGAAGCCTACTGCTATATAGTCTCACAGATAGGAAAACCCATAAACGAACCTCAGGTCTTGGACGTGAGCGTAAGAACCAAGAAAGACCTAAAAAGCCTTGAAGAGCTCGTGAGGAAAATAGCACAAGAAGAGCTTGATAAGATGCCTGAAGTTTGGAAAGGCTTTGTGGAGGGTCTATATCCAGTAGCCTGATTAATATCATAAACTTTTGACAATAAAAAGGCAAAGATGGTAGAATAAAAACATGGAGTACGTAGGCATTTTGCTGTTTTTCTTTATCGCCTTGTTTATAGGACTTGCCTTTAGTTTTCTCAATGACCTACTTGGTCCAAAGACAAAGGAAAAAATGGAAGGCTATCCCTACGAATGCGGTGTTCCTCTGTATGACCCAGAGGCAAGAGGAGTTTTTAAGCAGGGTTATTATTTGTTAGGTATTTCTCTTATTCTTTTTGACATTGAGGTAGCCTTTCTCTTTCCATGGGTAGTTGTCTTTGAAGAGGTAGGTCTTTATGGACTTGTGGGGGCATTGCTGTTTATCTTTATTCTTACCCTTGGTCTTGCTTACGAGTGGAAGAAGGGGGCTCTCAAGTGGCAGTTTTAGACAAAAAGGATATCTTTTAAGAGGCTATGGCTATTTTGCCTTATGAGGTTTACAAGGTTATAGAGGAAGAGGTTGGAAAGGAAAAAGCAGAGAAGATTGGCAAAGCCATTGAGGAAGCCTTAAACGCTATAGAAAAGAAGGCACTGGAACAAAAACCTATCTTAAAAGCTGAGATAAAGGAGGAGCTAACTAAAGAGCTTGCAACAAAAGCAGATATCGCAGAAGTTAGAGCGGAAATAGAAAAGGTTAGGGCGGAT
>JBBKAW010000103.1:17744-20765 GCA_037722135.1 Aquificaceae bacterium | reverse complement strand
CACAGTGCTTGTGGCAGTCTTTAATAGAGACGCTTTGGGCTTAATTTTAGAGATAATAAGACTTTTAAAGTAAGGAGGTTTGAGATGGCTATGCTTAATTCTAACGGCTTTGTTTTGACAACGGTGGATGAGCTACTAAGCTGGGCCAGACGCAACGCCTTGTGGCCGCTTACCATAGGACTTGCCTGTTGTGCTATAGAGATGATGCACGCTGCGGCTTCAAGGTTTGACCTTGATAGGCTTGGTGTTATATTTAGAGCCTCTCCAAGGCAGGCAGACCTTCTTATAGTGGCTGGCACTGTGGTTAACAAGGTGGCACCCATGCTAAAGCTCCTTTGGGAACAGATGCCAGACCCTAAGTGGTGTATATCCATGGGAGGTTGTGCGTCCGCAGGTGGTCCTTTTCCCACTTACTCAACATTACAAGGTGTAGATAGAATAATACCAGTGGATGTTTACATACCCGGTTGCCCACCACACCCTCAAGGATTACTCTATGGTATACTTCAACTTCAGAAGAAGATAAAAGAAAAAGGCGTCAAGAAATACGACAAAGCTTTTGAAGAGTTTAAAAAGGATATGGAGCGTCAAGGTTTTATCTCAAGAGAAATAACTGTATGAGGGTAAAAGATGCCTTGGATGAACAGAGCGGTAGCGGAAAGAGTGAAGTTTGAGTTTAAGGATGTGGAGATAGAGTTTACAAAACATACGACAAACTTGCATATAAAACAGGAAAGGCTTATAGACCTACTTAAACATCTAAGGGAAAAGGAAGGTTACAAACTCTTTATAGACCATACGTGCATAGACTTTCCTGATAAAAAAGAAAGGTTTCAAGGCATTTACATACTCTATAACCCAGATACCAATGAAAGGGTAATAGTTAAGACTTGGGCAAAAGATGGAAAACTACCTTCCTTGGAAAAACTCTGGCCCTGTGCCAAATGGGCAGAGAGAGAAGCATACGATATGTTCGGCGTGGTTTATGAGGGGCACGAAAACCTAAGAAGAATGTTTATGTGGGAAGGCTATCCATACTTCCCTCTTAGAAAAGATTTTCCTCTACAGGGTATTCCAGAAGTGGAGCTCCCCTCTTTAACTGAGCTATACGCAGGGAGGACAGAGCCACCAAGCCATGACTATGAGCTTATGCATACAAGGGTGGCAACTCTTGAAGACCTTGAGAGAACAGAAAAGTCAAGACTTCAAAAAAAGGCACAGCTTGTGCTAAACTGGGGACCACTGCACCCTGGAACCCACGGCACTATATGGTTTTTGTTTGACTTGGATGGTGAGAGAGTAGTCCAGTCGGACATCATTCTTGGACAGCTCCACAGAGGAATGGAAAAGATAGCAGAGAACTTATACTACTTCCAATTCCTGCCTTACACAGACCGTATGGACTATATTTCTGCTATCTGCAATGAGCTTTCTTATGTGACCGCTGTGGAAAAACTGCTGGGTGTGGAAGTGCCAGAAAAGGCTCGCTACATAAGGACTATGTTCGCAGAACTTCAAAGGATAAACTCTCACCTGCTGTGGCTCGGCACTGGTGCTCTTGACCTTGGAGCGTTGACTGTTTTCCTATACGCTTTCAGAGAAAGGGAAAAGATAATGGATATTATAGAAGGAAACGCTGGCTACAGGCTAACCTCTGCCTTCTTGAGAATAGGTGGAGTCCATTATGACCTTGCGGAAGGCACTTTGGAGGTGGTAAAAGCCTTTATAAAAGACTTTCCCAACAGACTTAAGGAGTATCACAACCTGCTTACAAGAAATCGCATATGGTTAAGAAGGACAAAGGACATTGGTGTTATAAGTAGGGAAGATGTATTTAATTACGGTCTTACTGGTCCTGTAGCCAGAGGTTCTGGAGTGCCCTACGATATAAGGAAACTTGAACCCTATGCTGCTTATGATGAGGTGGAATTTGATATTCCTGTAGGTGAGGTGGGGGATGTCTACGACAGGTATTTGGTGCGTATGGAGGAAATGGTGCAAAGCCTAAGAATAATAGAGCAGTGCGTGGCAAAGCTGGAGAAACTTCCCAAGTCCGCACCTTATGTAAACAAGGAGCATCCAGCGGTAATGGCACCTAAGGAGTATGTCTTTATGGACCTTGAGGACATGGTAAAGAACTTCCGTATAGTGGTGCACGGAGAATCCGCACCACCAGGAGAGGTGTACTCCAGTGGAGAAAACCCGAGGGGAGAACTTGGCTTTTACATATACTCCACAGGAGGCTCAAAGCCTTACAGACTAAGGATTAGGTCGGGAGCTCTCTATAACCTTTCCATATTCCCAAAGCTCATACAGGATGGGACAATTGCAGATGCCATAGCCCTATTGGGAAGCCTTGACCCAGTGGTGGGAGAAACAGACAGATGACTACCAAAGACCTACTTACCTACAAAGACCTAAAGGATTTGCCAAAGGAAGGCAGATACGAAGTGGTAGAAGGGAGGTTATTGGGAATGTCTCCAGCAGGGGGTTGGCACTCAAGGGCGGTAGCAAAGATAACAGAAAGGTTAATAAGGTCTCTTGAAGACACTAAGAAGGGCTATGTGCTTGCAGGGGAGCTTGGACTTCTCATAAAGAAAGAGCCGTTGACCTTGAGGGCTTCCGATATAGCCTTCTATTCAAAGGAAAAGCTAAGCCACATTCCAAAGGGCTTTTTACACGAACCGCCGGACCTTGTGGTAGAGGTGATAGCAGAAGAGACTTCAATGGAATACTTTGAGGAAAAGTTGAGAGACTATATGAACTTTGGAGTAGGCAGGATGGTTTTTGTAGACCTCATTAAAAGGCTTGTCTTGGTGGTGGACGAAGAAAGAAGGATTAGCGTCCACTCCTTTGAGGAAGAAGTGGAAGTTTACAAGGGAGTTAAGATAAACTTTGCAAGAACCGTAGAGGAGGCGGGCTTGTGAAGGTTTTGGAGGTAATAACATACGCTGATGTGGAATACCTGCCAAAGGAAGGCAGATACGAAGTGGTAGAAGGGAGGTTATTGGGAATGTCTCC
>JBBKAW010000103.1:0-17644 GCA_037722135.1 Aquificaceae bacterium | reverse complement strand
TGCCAAAGGAAGGCAGATACGAAGTGGTAGAAGGGAGGTTATTGGGAATGTCTCCAGCAGGGGGTTGGCACTCAAGGGCGGTAGCAAAGATAACAGAAAGGTTAATAAGGTCTCTTGAAGACACTAAGAAGGGCTATGTGCTTGCAGGGGAGCTTGGACTTCTCATAAAGAAAGAGCCGTTGACCTTGAGGGCTTCCGATATAGCCTTCTATTCAAAGGAAAAGCTAAGCCACATTCCAAAGGGCTTTTTACACGAACCGCCGGACCTTGTGGTAGAGGTGATAGCAGAAGAGACTTCAATGGAATACTTTGAGGAAAAGTTGAGAGACTATATGAACTTTGGAGTAGGCAGGATGGTTTTTGTAGACCTCATTAAAAGGCTTGTCTTGGTGGTGGACGAAGAAAGAAGGATTAGCGTCCACTCCTTTGAGGAAGAAGTGGAAGTTTACAAGGGAGTTAAGTGGAAATTTTCAGAAATTTTGGAGGTAGTGTGATGGAGTTGTGGCTTTCTCTTTTGATAACTCTCATTAAAATTCTCGTGGTTCTTGGTGTTTTCCTCGGAGTAGGTGCATATCTTACGTGGTTTGAGAGAAAGTTAGCAGGACATATTCAGGCTCGCATGGGTCCAAAATTGGTAGGTCCCTTTGGGCTTTTGCAACCCTTGGCGGACGGCATAAAACTCTTAACAAAGGAGTCTGTTATTCCTCAAAATGCGGACAAGCCAGTGTATTACTTAGCGGTAGTTATGGCTCTTGCACCTGCTTTACTTCTCTTTTCTGTCATACCCTTTGGTCCTGAGTTTACCCTTTTTGGTTATCAGATAAAACCCATAATAGCGGACGTGAACATAGCTTTGCTTTTGGTTTTTGCTTTTGGTTCTCTGGCGGTATACGGAACCATATTCTCTGGATGGGCTTCTAACTCCAAATATGCCTTTCTTGGTTCTCTTAGGAAGGCTTCGGTGATAATAAGCTACGAAGTAGTGCTTGGTTTTTCTGTGCTTGGTGTTATTCTCCTCGCTGGCACTATGAGCACTACGGGTATAGTGCAAGCTCAGATAGAAAGGGGTGTATGGTTTATAGTCTACCAACCAGTTGCCTTTATTCTATACCTTTTCTGTATGCTTGCGGAATCTGGAAGAGTTCCCTTTGACATCCAAGAAGCAGAAGCTGAGCTCGTTACAGGTTATAACGTGGAATATGGCGGTATGAGGTTTGGAGTGTTTCCATTAGCGGAGTGGTATTTAAATGTTATGGCACTGTCCGCTATAGCTGTAGTGCTTTTCTTTGGTGGATGGTCAGGACCACATATCTTTGGACCCTTGTCTCCTTACCTTTGGTTTCTCATAAAGATGTTTGCTCTTGTCTTTTTTGTGCTATGGCTACACTGGACACTGCCAAGGTTTCAAGCAAAGGATATAACTGAAATAGGCTGGAAGATAATGCTACCCATATCCATAGTGAACGTGGTTTTAACCGCAGTGTTAGCTTATATTCTATAGTTATGGAAAAACTTGAAGAAAGAGTTGAAAGGCTTGAAAGGCTCGCTGAATACTTTATAGAGGAGATGGCTGACTTCAAAAAATGGGTGGTAAGGTTTCTGTCTGAATACAAAAGGGAAGTGGATAGGCAAATAAGAGAATACAAAGAAGAGACTGATAGAAAAATAGCAGAATATAGGGCTGAGACAGACAAACAAATAAGAGAATACAAGCAAGAAAACAACAAGCGTTGGGGCGAGCTTGCTAACAAGTTGGGAACAATAGTGGAGGACATAATCTACCCAGCCTTTAGACCAGTGATAAGGAAATATTTTGGCTGTGAACCAGAGAAAACCTTTATGAGGCTTGAATACACAAATCGTCAAAAGGGCATATACGAGGAGTTTGACGCAGTAGCAGTGTGTGAGGACAAGGTGTTTTTGCTTGAGGTGAAGTCTACTCCAAGGGAAAAGCATATAGAGGAGTTTAAAGAGAAAGCCAAGAGGTTTTTGCAATACTTTCCTGAGTTTGCGGGAAAGAAGTTAATTCTCATTATGGCAAGCCTTAGCTTTAATGAGGACTTTATCAAGCAATTGTCTAAGGCTAACATATACGCTATGGCTTACAGAGAGTGGGAGTATATGGATATTTTGAACTTTGAGGAGGTAAAGGATGCAGAAACTTGAGAAGAAGGTTGACAGGCTTGAGAAGATGCTTGAACTCTTTGTGAGGGAAATGCTTGACTTTAAACTCTGGGCAAGTAGGATGATTGAGGAAGGTGAGAAGAGGTTAGAGGAATATAGAAAGGAGACTGACAGACAAATAAGAGAATACAAGCAAGAAAACAACAAGCGTTGGGGCGAGCTTGCTAACAAGTTGGGAACAATAGTGGAGGACATAATCTACCCAGCCTTTAGACCAGTGATAAGGAAATATTTTGGCTGTGAACCAGAGAAAACCTTTATGAGGCTTGAATACACAAATCGTCAAAAGGGCATATACGAGGAGTTTGACGCAGTAGCAGTGTGTGAGGACAAGGTGTTTTTGCTTGAGGTGAAGTCTACTCCAAGGGAAAAGCATATAGAGGAGTTTAAAGAGAAAGCCAAGAGGTTTTTGCAATACTTTCCTGAGTTTGCGGGAAAGAAGTTAATTCTCATTATGGCAAGCCTTAGCTTTAATGAGGACTTTATCAAGCAATTGTCTAAGGCTAACATATACGCTATGGCTTACAGAGAGTGGGAGTATATGGATATTTTGAACTTTGAGGAGGTAAAGGATGCTTAGAAGTGATAAGGTTAAGAAGGGAATAGAGAGGTCGCCTCATAGGGCACTTCTCAGAGCCTGTGGGCTATCTGATGAGGATTTTGATAAGCCTCTTATTGGCATAGCCAACTCTTACATCGACATAATTCCAGGACACGTGCATTTGAGAGAGTTTGTCCAGCCTATAAAGGAAGAGGTTCGCAAGGCGGGTGGTGTTCCTATAGAGTTTAATGTGATAGGTGTGGATGATGGCATAGCTATGGGGCATTACGGTATGCATTATTCTTTACCTTCAAGAGAACTTATAGCGGACTCCATTGAAACAGTGGTGGAAGCTCATCAGCTGGATGCTCTCATATGCATACCTAACTGTGACAAGATAGTCCCAGGTATGCTTATGGCGGTTGCAAGACTAAACATCCCTGCCATTTTCATAAGCGGTGGTCCTATGCTGGCGGGAGAGGTAAATGGCAAAAAAGTAGACCTCATAAGCGTATTTGAAGGCATAGGTCAACTCAAGGCTGGGAAGATCACAGAAAGAGAGCTAAAGGTCATAGAGGAACATGCTTGTCCTACTTGTGGAAGTTGCTCTGGTATGTTTACCGCAAACTCCATGAACTGTATTACAGAGGTTTTAGGTTTGGCTCTGCCTGGCAATGGCACTATTCCTGCGGTAGACCCAAGGAGAGAGCTCCTTGCCCGCAAGACCGCAAGGCAGATAATGGAGCTACTTAGAAGAGATATAAGACCGAGAGACTTGCTAACACAAGAGACCTTTGACAACGCCTTTGCGGTAGATATAGCTATGGGAGGGTCATCCAATACCATATTGCACCTTTTGGCTATAGCAAGGGAGGCAGGCGTTGAATACGACCTTGCACGCATAAACGAAATATCAAAGAGGACACCCAATATATGCAAAATATCACCCGCATCTCATTACCACATACAAGACCTTGACAATGTAGGTGGAATACCTGCCATCCTAAAAGAGCTTATAAGAGGCGGATATCTACCCTACCCAGATAGACCAACAGTGAGCCTCAAGACCCTTAGAGAAATAGCCCAAGAAGCACCCGATGCGGACGGTGAAGTCATAAGGAGAATAGAAGAGCCATACTCCAAAGAAGGTGGCATAGCCATACTCTTTGGAAACCTTGCACCAGAAGGTGCTGTGGTAAAGACCGCAGGAGTTGACCCTAATATGTTGGTCTTTAGGGGCAAAGCCATATGCTTTGATTCAGAAGAGGAAGCCATAGAAGGTATACTTGGAGGTAAGGTAAAACCTGGTCATGTGGTGGTCATACGCTACGAAGGACCAAAGGGCGGACCTGGTATGAGAGAAATGCTTTCACCTACCTCTGCTATAATGGGTATGGGTTTGGGAGATAAGGTTGCACTTATAACCGATGGTAGGTTTTCTGGTGGCACAAGGGGGGCTTGTATAGGACATGTTTCTCCAGAGGCTGCGGCAGGAGGACCTATAGGGATAGTGCAAGATGGTGATGAGATACTTATAGACATTCCCAACAGAAGGTTGGAACTTCTTATATCGGAGGAAGAATTTAAGAGGAGGATGGAAGGCTTCCGTCCTAAGCAAAAGCCTATAAAAAGCTCGTGGCTCAGAAGGTATGCGAAGTTTGTCTCCTCCGCTTCAAAGGGTGCTATCCTTGAAGCATGATATAATTTAGAGTATGAAGCCTATTTTGGACCTTTTACCTTTTTTACTCTTCCTTGCGGTTGTGCTTGCAAGTATAGCGGGGGGAGACATAATTAAATTCATAGGAGGTTTAGCTATGGGTTTTTCTCCTCTGATAGTTATAGCCATCTTAGTAATCATATTTCTTGCCACTGCGGTGAAAATAGTGCCAGAGTATCAAAGAGCGGTTATCTTCAGGCTCGGAAGGGTAATAGGAGCAAAGGGACCTGGTCTTTTCATCCTTATACCCATAATTGACAAAATGGTAAAGGTAGACCTTAGAACCATCACTCTTGATGTGCCTACGCAGGACATAATTACCAGAGATAATGTGTCTGTTAGCGTGGATGCGGTGGTCTATTTTAGAGTGGTTGACCCTGTAAAGGCTATAGTCCAAGTTGAAAACTACCTATACGCTACCTCTCAGATAGCACAAACTACTTTAAGAAGCGTGTGTGGTGCTGCAGAGCTTGACGAACTACTTTCTGAAAGAGAAAAGCTAAACCTTCAACTACAGGAGATAATTGACAGACAAACAGACCCTTGGGGCGTGAAAGTTGTGGCAGTGGAGCTAAAGAGAATAGACCTACCAGAAGAACTTCGTAAGGCTATGGCAAGACAGGCAGAGGCGGAAAGGGAAAGAAGGGCAAAGATAATTGCAGCAGAAGCGGAATATCAGGCAGCACAAAAGCTGGCAGAAGCGGCACAAATACTTGCAACCCAGCCTATAGCTATACAGCTTAGATACCTTGAGACCATACAAAACGTAGCCACAAAACCAGGCAACACGGTCCTTGTGCCAATACCAACAGAGCTTTTTAGAGTTTTCTTCGGTGAAAACAAGATACAAGGTCAGGGTTAACAGGGCTGGAGTTATATTTATAGGCATAACCATATTCTTAGGCGTGGCGGCGGTAAATACCGCCAACAATCTACTATATCTGGTAGTATCTTACATGCTCTCCTTCATGCTACTTTCTGGAGTTTGGTCTCTTTACAACCTAAGAGGGCTTGAGGTAATCCTTATACCACCGGAGGAGGTTTACGCAAACACTATGACTGAGCTTAGGGTCGTGGTAAAAAACAAAAAAAGACTTCCCGCCTTTCTCATAAGCATAAGGCTAAAAGAGGGTAGCTGTGTCTTTCCTCTTATACTTGGAGGTAAGGAAGTAGAAGGCAAGCTTTCTACAGTTTTTGAAAGAAGGGGGCATTACTCAAGTATAAATCTTGAGATAGCTTCTTCCTTTCCTGTGGGTCTTTTTGAAAGGTTTTATAGTGTAGAAGTTCCCATAAACATGGTGGTATTTCCAAAGCCTATGGCAGTGGCAGAAAGACATTTAATCACTTTTCAAAGGGAAAGAGGTCAAGCCAATCTCCAAAGTAGAAGTCGCGGTTATGATGAGCTGTATGGGGTTAGAGAATATTCCAACGAGCCTATGAAATTTATCCATTGGAAGACTTCTGCAAAAACGGGTAGTTTATATGTAAAGGAAATGGTGGACGAGTCCGCACCGCCGATAGTCCTCAGCTTAGATATGGTGGAGGGCAGTCTTGAAGAACGCCTTTCAAAACTTACCTACTTAGTCATAAGACTTATCTCGGAGGGGAGAGCAGTGGGTCTAAAACTCACAGACAAAACTATTGAGCCTTCCACAGGCACTTCTCACAAAAGAAGATTGCTGACCGAGTTAGCCCTCCTGTAGAAGTGCCTTCGGATATGAGCCAAGAACTTTAACCATCTGAGACCTCTCTTGCAAAAGCTCCAAAGCCTTCTTTACATTTTCCTCTTCCGCATGTCCCTCCAAGTCCACAAAAAACACATAATCCCAAACCTTCTTTTTTGATGGTCTTGAGACTATCTTTGTGAGGTTGACACCATATCTATAAAAGCTTTCCAAAGCTTTGTAGAGTGCCCCAGCTTCATCCTTCACAGCAAATATTATGCTTGTCTTATCCTTGCCAGTAGGTTTCATCCACCTTTTGCCTATCACCAAAAACCTTGTGTAATTGTTAGGGTTATCTTGAATGTTTTCCGCAAGGATGTTAAGGTGGTAGGTGTATGCGGCAACTTCGCTGGCTATAGCACCAGCATCCTCAAGCTCCATAACCAGCTCACAGGCTTTGGCGGTACTTTCAGTTTCTATAAGGCTTGCCTGTGGGAGGTTTTTCCTTAGCCACTCCTTACACTGTGCGAGTGCATGTCTATGAGAGTAAACAGTCTTTATATTTTCTAACCCACTTGCGGTGGATAAAAGATTGAGCTTGATGGGTATTACCACCTCTCCTACTATCCTAAGGTCAGACTCCAAAAACATGTCAAGAGTGTAGTTGACAACTCCTTCTGTGGTGTTTTCTACTGGAACCACACCGTAGTCAACCCTACCCGTCTCAACCTCCCTAAAGACATCCCCTATGGTGCTTACCGGCACGTAATGGGCGGAAAAGCCAAAGTATTCAAGTGCTGCCTGATGCGTAAAAGTTGCCTTTGGACCCAAATAGGCTATTTTAAGCTCCTTTTCCAGCGATAGACAAGCAGAGATTATTTCTCTGTATATATGGACTACCGCCTCTGTGGGAAATTCTTCTCCGTAAAGTTCCTTATTTAGCCTTATTATACGGTTTATTATCTCCCTTTCTCTTTCTGGAACATGGACTTCAAGACCCATACTCTTTTTTATCTCACCTGCCCTTTTGGCAAGCTTTGCCCTCTGATTAAGAAGCTTTAAAATCTCCTCGTCAATGGCGTCTATCTCTTTTCTTAACTCCTTTAGGTCTTCCATTATCTGTCTGCGAGATGTAGGTGTTGAACTTCATAGTTGGTGGAACGTCTTGTGGGGTATAAACCCTTTTCCCGGACTTTCCAATACTTTCTGCGCTTTCTATAAACTTCTCTGAGATACTCTTTTAACATGAGGCTTGGATACTTACCCTTTGCTATTTTGTGAAGATGCCACCACCACTTTTCTATGGGTTGGCTATTGTCATCTTCCATTGGCTCATCAGACCTTTCAAGAAGCTCAAGAAAATAATGCACATTTTGAAAGAGCTTTCTGTCCGCCTTTTTCACATAAATGCTTTCTTCAAGCCCCTCTTGGTAGACCTTTTCCCTTAGCTTGATTATTAGGTCTGGGTATCCTACACCATAGTTAAAGAGCAGTTCAACCTCCGCAAAATAAATATAATCTGTATCAAGTTTCCTTTTAAGTTCACCCATAACGAATTAAATTATATACCATGATGAAAATCATTGTAGTGGGAAGTGGAGTAATAGGTTTGAGCTGTGCCTTGCTTCTTGCATTCGAAGGCTATAAAGTTCAAGTCATAACAAGAAACCCAGAAGAAGCTACCTCTTGGACCGCTGGAGGGATGTTAGCACCTTTCTCCGAAGGCTTAGAGGGTGAGCTTTTTGACTTCTCTTACCAGAGCCTTAAGGAGTATCCAGATTTCATAAGGCTTTTGAGTGATGTATCCAAGCAGAGGGTTGACTTTTGGCAAGAGGGTATATACAGGGTGGTATTAGAAGGAGAGGAGGAGCTTCTCAAGGTGGCGGAAAGATACAAAAGGGCAGGCTATGGTGTTGAGCTTTTACAGAAGGGAGAGGACTTGTCAAAGGATGTTATATCCCTCATACACTACACAGAAGAGGCGTGGGTGGACGCAGAAATGCTAATGGATGCTTTGCTTTTTGCTATGAATAGGCTTGGTGTGGACTATGTGGTGGATGAGATAACCAGCGTGATGAAAAAAGAGGATGAGATAGAAAGCATAAAGGGTATTAGGTCAGAATATAGAGGTGATTTTTATGTTTTTGCCTTAGGTTCTTGGACGAGAGAGCTTTTTGACCTTCCTGTTTATCCAATAAAGGGGCAAGCACTTAAACTCAAAGGGGCAAGCCTCCCAAAAGTTCACTACTCCTCTATTTCTTACCTTATACCCAGAGAAAAATACCTCTATGTGGGTGCCACTTCTGAAGATGTGGGCTTTATGGGTGGCAACACCCTTGAAGGTTTAAAGCAACTTTCAGAAGGTGCTATACGTATTGTTCCTACCTTATCTAAGGCTACATTAATGAACACTCTCTACGGCTATAGACCTGCCACGCCTGATGAGAAGCCTATATTCCAGACTGGAGAAAACTACTTTATAGCCACAGGGCACTATAGAAATGGTATCCTACACGCACCTATTACTGCAAGGGTTGTAAAGGACCATATAAAGGGGGAAAGCTCTCCTTTTGTTGAGTTTTTTTCATACAGAAGGTTTGCTTAAAGTCTTAATGAAATCTTAACAGTAATGCCTTATCTTTAGAAACCATGGGAGAATACTTTGGAAAGATTTTGGAAAGGGTGCTTAGCCGTAGAGATGTTCTAAAAGGGATGCTGTTGGGTAGTGTTGTGCTGGGACTATCTCCTAAAGTTTCCTTCTCAAAAGGTTTGGGCTTTAGAAGCATTCAACCAAGCACAGAGGATAGGATAATTCTGCCAGAAGGTTTTGAACATGTGGTGCTCATACGCTGGGGTGATGCTTTAGACAATGGACCATCTCTTGACTGGAAGAGGATTTACGAAAAAGGTCCTTCATGGGAGGATGTGGAGCGTCAAAAATTTTCCTTTGGATATAACTGTGATTATGTGGGTTTTTTCAGACTGTCGGATGATAGGGCACTGCTTGTGGTAAACCATGAATATACAAATCCAGAGCTTATGTTTTCCAATTTTGCTCCCTCGGGGCAAAGACCAACCAGAGAAGAGGCTATGCTTATGTTAGAAGCACATGGCGTGTCTGTGGTAGAAATAAGAAAGTCCAATGGTAAGTGGCATTATGTGAAAGGCTCACCTTACAATAGAAGGATAACAGGCTCTACCAGATGTGAAATAAGCGGTCCTGCAAAAGGGCACACACTCATGAAATCCTCCTACGATAAGGAAGGTGAGTTCGTATATGGCACTCTAAATAACTGCTCTGGTGGTAAAACTCCTTGGGGAACGGTGTTAACCTGTGAAGAGAACTTTCATAGCTACTTTTGGGGAGACGAATTTAACATAGAACACCCTAAAGCAAGGTTGATACAGGAACTTCACTACCGTTATAGGGTTCCCAGTGAGTGGGCTATGGTGTATGGTTTTTATAAATACAGTGAGCGTTTCAATATAGAAAAAGAGCCTACAGAACCACTTCGTTTTGGTTGGGTGGTAGAGGTTGACCCATTTAACCCTACAAAACCACCTATAAAGAGAACCGCTCTCGGAAGGTTCAAGCACGAAGCAGCAAACTGTGTAGTAGCACCAGATGGTAGGGTGGTGGTCTATATGGGAGATGACGAAAGGTTTGAGTATGTCTATAAGTTTATTACAAAGGGTAAATATGACCCTAATAACAGGCAGGCAAACATGGACCTTCTTGATGAGGGTGAGCTATATGTGGCAAAGTTCAAGGATGACCTTACTGGAGAGTGGATACTTATAGCCAAGTGTGAAAAAAAGCCAGATGGCACTTATGCTATAACACCCAATCCAGACCTTCCTGAACCTTTCAAAAGCGACCCAGTCCTTTGTTTCATAAACACAAGAGGCGCCGCGGATGCACTTGGAGCTACCATGATGGACAGACCTGAGGATTTTGAATTAAATCCAGTAACTAAAAGCCTTTGGCTTGCCCTCACTTACAATGAAAGAAGGACTAAGTTTCAGGTAGATGTGGCAAACCCAAGACCTTTTAATGTAATGGGACATATTATAGAAATGGTGGAAGAAGACAGAAATCCCACTTCGGTTAGATTTAAATGGCATATAGCCATGCTTTGTGGAGTTCCCAATCACAAGGACAAAAATAGACTGCTTTTGATATACGGAAAACCTGCAAAGCCTCGCACTCCACCTATATCTGCACCTGATAACCTTACCTTTGACAAAAGAGGCAACGTGTGGATAGCTACAGATGGCAATGAAAGCACATCAAGGCTTGCTAAAAATGACGGGGTATATGTGCTAAATCCCTTCACGAGAGAGCTTAAAATGTTCCTCTCTGGAGTGCCTGGTTGTGAAATATGCGGACCTGAGTTTTCGGATGACTGGAAAACCTTTTTCTGTGCCATACAACACCCAGGAGAGGGTGGTTTAGGGGGTCAACTAACAAGATGGCCATATGAGAGCGATATTCCAATTCCAAGACCTTCGGTAATAGCGGTCTGGAGGAAGGACGGAGGAGAAATATTTGCATAAAAACTCATGCCTTGCCTCCTTCCCCTCTTTTTAATTTCTTATGACAAAAAACATCACTTTTTGGAAACTTAGCTTATAATTATTAACCACTTTTTGGTAGGAGGCAGGCATGAAAGTAAGGGTGGTTCAAAAGGAAGACTTTCACTTCATAGGCACAGGCGAGTCTGGCAGAGAGGTGCCAATAGACGCAGCGGGTTATGTGGGTGGTAAGGGTAGAGGCATAAGACCTCCAGAGCTTCTCTTTCATTCCATAGCGGGTTGTGTGGGTATACATCTCTACGAAGCTCTGCATAAGGAAGGCAAACACACGGAACACATAGAGATAGAAACGGATGCAGAGAGGATAACAGAGGGATATCCAAAGGTTTTTACTAAGATATACCTCTTTGTAAAGGTAAAAGGCGATGTCTCTGAAGAAGATGTGAAAAAAGCCTTAGATAAGACCATATACGACCCTGGGACTTGCTCCATAGCCTATATGATAAACAAGGTGGCACCCATAGAATACAAAATAGAGCTCTTGTAGGAGGCGGTGCATGTTTAAAAAGGTTCTCATAGCAAACAGGGGTGAGATAGCCTGTAGGATTATAAGAGCCTGCAAGGAGCTTGGTATAAAAACCGTTGCCATATACAACGAGATAGAGTCTACTGCAAGGCATGTGAAGATGGCGGATGAAGCTTACATGATAGGGGTAAACCCCTTGGATACATACCTCAATGCGGAACGTATAGTGGACTTGGCTTTGGAGGTGGGTGCGGATGCTATTCACCCGGGCTATGGCTTTTTGGCAGAGAACGAACACTTTGCAAGGCTCTGTGAGGAGAAGGGAATAAACTTTATAGGTCCTCACTGGAAGGTTATAGAGCTTATGGGAGACAAGGCAAGGTCCAAAGAGATTGCCAAAAAGGCAGGACTTCCCACTGTCCCGGGAAGCGATGGTATTTTAAAGGACGAGCAAGAAGCCAAACAGATAGCGAGAGAAATAGGATATCCTGTGCTTTTGAAAGCTTCCGCTGGTGGTGGTGGAAGGGGTATAAGGATATGCAGGAACGAAGAGGAGCTCTTGAGAAACTACGAGAGTGCTTACAACGAAGCCTTAAAAGCCTTTGGAAGAGGAGATCTCTTACTTGAAAAGTATATAGAAAACCCCCATCATATAGAGTTTCAGATTCTTGGAGACAAATACGGTAATGTTATACATCTTGGTGAGAGGGACTGCTCCATTCAAAGGAGAAACCAAAAGCTCGTAGAGATAGCACCATCTTTGCTCCTTACTCCCGGTCAGAGGGCATACTATGGAGAGCTTGTAGCTAAGGCGGCAAAGGAGATAGGATACTACAGTGCTGGCACTATGGAGTTTGTAGCAGACGAGAAGGGAAACATATACTTTATTGAGATGAACACAAGGATTCAGGTGGAGCACCCTGTTACCGAAATGATAACGGGTGTGGATATTGTAAAATGGCAGATTAGAATTGCTGCAGGTGAGCCTCTAAGATACAAGCAGGAAGATATAAAGTTTAATGGTTATTCCATAGAGGTGAGAATAAATGCGGAAGACCCCAAAAAGAACTTTGCACCAAGCATAGGGACTATAGAAAGGTATTATGTCCCCGGTGGCTTTGGTATAAGGGTGGAGCATGCGGCGTCAAGGGGTTATGAGGTAACCCCATACTACGACTCTATGATAGCCAAGCTCATAGTCTGGGCTCCTCAATGGGAGACTGCGGTAGACCGTATGAGGGCAGCGTTGGAAACTTACGAAATTACAGGTATAAAGACCACCATACCCTTGCTTATAGAGATAATGAAGGACCCGGACTTTAGGGCTGGTAAGTTTAACACCAGGTATTTAGAGACCCATCCTCACCTCTTTGAGTATGAGGAAGTAAGAAACAAGGAAGATTTTGTAGCCTTTATATCTGCGGCGATAGCCGCATACCATGGACTATAAAAGGAGGTAAGGCATGCAGACCATGGAGATATTGGAAGAAATTCAAGAACAGCTAAAGCAGTTGGAGAGGTCTGGCTTTAGGAAAAAGATACTTATCACAGACCTCACACCGAGGGATGGTCAGCAGTGTAAGCTTGCCACCCGTGTAAGGACCGATGACCTTCTGCCTCTGTGCGAAAAGTTGGACAAGGTAGGCTTTTATGCGGTTGAGGTTTGGGGTGGTGCCACTTACGACGTGTGCCTTAGATATCTCAAGGAAGACCCGTGGGAGAGACTGAGACGTATTAAGGAGGTTATGCCAAACACAAAACTTCAGATGCTCTTTAGGGGTCAAAACATTGTGGGATACAGACCTAAATCCGACAAGCTGGTTTACAAGTTTGTAGAGAGGGCTATAGCGAATGGTATAACTGTTTTTAGGGTTTTTGATGCTCTTAACGACAACAGGAACATAAAAACTGCGGTTAAGGCTATAAAGGAGTTCGGCGGGGAAGCCCATGCGGAAATAAGCTACACAAAAAGTCCCGTCCATACTATAGACAAGTGGGTAGAGTATGCGCTTGAGATAGCGGAGATGGGTGCGGACTGGTTATCCTTCAAGGATGCTACAGGCATTATAATGCCCTTTGAAACCTACATCATAATAAAAAGGATAAAGGAAGCAACCGGTGGAAAATTGCCCGTGCTACTCCACAACCACGATATGAGTGGCACTGCGATAGTAAACCACATGATGGCAATTCTTGCAGGCGTGGATATGGTTGATACTGTTCTTTCTCCACTTGCCTTTGGCTCTTCACATCCAGCAACAGAATCCGTGGTGGCTATGCTTGAAGGCACACCCTTTGACACAGGTCTTGACCTAAGAAAGATAGAGGAATGTGCAGAAATTGCCAAGCAAATACGTAGGAAATACAAGAAGTATGAAACTGAATATGCGGGTGTGAATGCAAAGGTGCTCATACACAAGATACCGGGTGGTATGATTTCCAATATGGTGGCACAGCTCATAGAAGCAAACGCTATAGACAAAATAGAGGAAGCTCTTGCGGAAGTTCCAAACGTAGAAAGGGACCTTGGATACCCACCGCTTCTTACACCTTCTTCTCAAATAGTAGGCGTGCAGGCGGTCCTCAATGTAATATCCGGTGAGAGATATAAGGTGATAACCAAAGAGGTAAGAGACTACGTGGAAGGAAAATACGGAAAGCCACCGGGTCCCATTTCAAAGGAACTTGTGGAAAAGATACTTGGACCTGGAAAAGAGCCAGACTTTTCTGTGCGTGCTGCAGACCTTGCGGACCCCAACGACTGGGACAAGGCATACGAAGAGACAAAATCCCTTCTTGGAAGAGAGCCTACCGATGAAGAAGTGCTCTTGTATGCCCTGTTCCCCATGCAAGCTAAGGACTTCTTTATCGCAAGGGAAAAGGGAGAGCTTGTGCCAGAGCCTATAGAAGAACTTGCGGAAACTACAGAGGTGAAACCCGGCACTGTGCCTGGCGCTGCACCTGTAGAGTTTGAGGTCATATATCACGGTGAAAAGTTTAAGGTGAAGGTGGAAGGTGTAAGTGCCCACACAGAACCCGGCAAGCCCAGAAAATACTACATAAGAGTGGACGGAAGGCTTGAAGAGGTGCAGTTAATGCCTCAACTTGAAGCTGTGCCTTCTGGTGGCGTTCCTCAAGCGGTGACTCAAGCAGAAGCAAAGGGTATACCAAAGGCAAGCCAGCCTGGAGATGCAACCGCACCTATGCCCGGAAGGGTCGTGCGGATTTTGGTAGAGGAGGGTCAACCTGTCAATGAAGGTCAAACGGTAGCCATAGTAGAAGCCATGAAGATGGAAAACGAGATACACGCACCCATTACTGGTATTGTAAAGAAGATATTCGTAAAGCCGGGAGACAATGTAACTCCCGACGATGCCCTTTTGAGGATAGAGCCCGTCAAGCCAGAAGGCGATACTTACGGATAAAAACCCCAAAGGCGGTCATAAACGGACCGCCTTCCTCCTCTAAGACAAAAATGGTATAATTCTTAATATGCTAAAGGAAGGAGACCTTGCACCAGACTTTTGTCTTGAAGGGATAGACCAAGAAGGGAGAGAAGGCAGGTTTTGTCTAAAGGACTTGCTCTCTTCTCCTCTTATACTCTATTTTTACCCCAAAGATAATACCCCTGGTTGCACGCAGGAAGCCTGCGACTTTAGGGATAATCTCAGCACGCTCAAGTCAAAAGGCTTCGTAGTTATAGGCATAAGTCCTGACAGTTTGCAGTCTCACAAAAGGTTCAGGGAAAAGTATGGACTTAACTTTATACTGCTTAGCGACCCTCAAAAGGAAGTTATAAAAGCCTACGGTGCATACGGTAAGAAAAAGATGTATGGGAAAGAGACAGAGGGAGTAGTTAGAAGCACCTTTGTTATATCTCCAGAGGGGAAGATACTAAAAGCCTTTTACAATGTCAAGGCAAAGGGGCATGTGGAAAGTTTACTTAGAGAACTTGACATACTTTCTTAAAAGTTTGTATAATGTTAAGCGTATAATACATGAAGGAGGTAGCTAAAATGAAGAAGTTTATAGCACTTGGAATTGCGAGCTTGGCACTCCTTGCAGTATCCTGCCAGCAAAAGCCTGCGGAGCAACCTGCAGAGCAACCACCTGTAGAAGAGCAACAACCTGCTGAACAGCAGGAACAACAACCTGCAGAGCAACAAGGAGCTGAAGAACAGCAACCTGTAGAACAACAACAAGACGGAGAGCAACAGCAATAAGCTCATTCGGGGGCTTTGCCCCCAATTAAACTCTTTGCTGAGGGGAAGAAGTTATGTACGCAGTTATAGAGACTGGTGGAAAGCAGTATAAGGTTGAGAAGGGAACTAAGCTAAAGGTGGAAAAACTACCAAACAATGTGGGAGAAATCCTTGAGTTTTCTCCTGTGCTTTTGAGAAAGGATGATGGCTCTGTAGAGTTTGGAAAAGGCAAAGTCATCGCTCAAGTCCTATCTCACGGAAAGCATAAAAAGGTTATAGTGTTTAAGTTTAGAGCAAAGAAAAACTATAAGCGCTGGAAGGGACACAGACAGCCTTACACAGAGATATTGATAAAGGATATACAGGAGGTCTGATATGGCATCCAAGGCAAGTGGTGGCTCAACGAAAAATGGTAGAGATAGTCATTCTAAAAGACTTGGTGTAAAAAGGCATGATGGTCAAATAGTTAAGGCAGGGAACATAATAGTAAGACAGCGAGGGACAAAAATATATCCTGGATTGAATGTGGGAATGGGCTCGGATTTTACCCTCTTTGCTCTGATAGATGGTGTGGTGAAGTTTGAAACAAAGAGAAAGAAGAAGGTGGTAAGCGTTCTGCCTCTTGAGACCGCTACAACCTGAGCTTTTTGTCTGTCTCTCTGTAGCCTACTAAGTCTTTTATGACCTCTGCGAACTCTCTTATTTCTTTTTGAGCTCCCTCGTGGGTTCTTAAGGTTATGAAGTTATCCAGGGCTACTCGTGGCACTGTCCAATAAAACCTTGTCTTCATAAACTGGGGCAAGATGCCCCTTGCCAATTCCTTGGCAACTTCCTTTTCCGTCATAGCCTTGTATAGGTCTTGTAGGTCTTGCACATACCAGTTTATCTTTTTCAAAAATAGTGAGTTCCATGGCTCTTCTACTGGCTCTTCAAGTGATGCCTGCTTGTTGCTCTTTGCCTGCTTTCTAAGATAGCGAGGGATGTAAAAGTCTGGCTCGTAGCTCACATATCTTCTGCTAACTTCGTTATATGAGCCAAACCTATGCCTGTGCCACTGGCGGGCTACAAAGAGCGGGCATTCCACTACAAAGGTATAGTAGTCCATATCTGTCCCAAGCTCAAGACTATCAACCAGACCAATCCAGCCAGAGGAAGTCTCTATTTTATCCTTCACATAGGCGTGGTCTGTAGAGTAGTCTTGTGGCTCTTGACCGAATATTATAGCGGTGGTAGCGGGCAGTTTTTCCTCTAAGGCTTTTTTTAACTCTAATGGGAAGAGCTCCATGGCGTTTATGTAGTTCCTTAGGTTGAGCCATATGTATCCTTTGGAATAGTAAACTTGCACTGCAGGGCTTGGCAGGTTTTTAAGGATTTCAAGCCAAAGCTCTTTATCAGCTTCAAAGGCTATTATTACATGTTCAAAGGGTGAGGCATGCTTGTGCTGGAAAAGATACCTTATAAGCCTTGTGTCTCTCTCTTTGTCAACCTCTTCGTCCTTTGCAAAGGATACACGAGCACAGCGGACTATCCTCTGGTCAGAGCCCATTATGTGGACTTTCATAAAACCTCCAGTAGCTTTTTAACACCACTGCTTGCTGGTTCTCTTATTATAACATCTGCAATGGGAGAGACAGGTGTGCTTTCTGG
This sequence comes from Aquificaceae bacterium, assembly GCA_037722135.1. Lineage (NCBI taxonomy): Bacteria > Pseudomonadati > Aquificota > Aquificia > Aquificales > Aquificaceae > Pampinifervens > Candidatus Pampinifervens sericum. Next base: position 627 of record JBBKAW010000103.1, on the reverse strand, counting down.
GTTTATCTCTATAACCTTTGCACCATGCTCCTTTGCAAGGTATGGAAGCTCACCCGCAGGATACACCACTGCGGAAGTGCCAATAACCACAAACACATCGCAACTCCTTGCCCACCTTATGGCAAGCTCTAAGGCATCCTCAGGCAGAGCCTCTCCAAACCAAACCACATCTGGTCTAATAAGCCCATCACACTCTTTGCAGGCAGGCGGAAGCTGTGTATAGCTTACAGAATAGTCATAGTAAACCACACCACAGGAGAGGCATTTAACTCTCCATATATTCCCATGAAGCTCCACAAGTCTTTTTGAACCAGCCCTTTGGTGAAGTCCATCCACGTTTTGGGTAATAAGCAGGAAGTTTTCAGCATATTTTCTTTCAAGCTCCACAAGTGCAATATGCCCAGCGTTAGGCTCTGCTTTTGCTATTATGCTTCTTCTCCAAAGATACCACTCCCACACCAAGGCTGGATTTCTTCTAAAAGCCTGAGGAGTGGCAAGCTCTTCTGGTCTGTAGCTTTTCCAAAGACCACCTTGCCCCCTAAAGGTGGGAACACCACTCTCTGCGGATATGCCAGCACCAGTGAGGACTGCCAACTTCATGGGTAATTAGTTTATAGCTTTTTGGAT
>JBBKAW010000102.1:3105-15906 GCA_037722135.1 Aquificaceae bacterium | reverse complement strand
TGGGTGCGGGTGCAAGTATTTTGCTAAGTCTGTGTGGGATTTCTTCAAAGATGTCTTTGAGAGTTATATCTTTTGATGACACAAGGAGATTATAGCATGGAAAAGCAAAGTGGCGTTATTTAAACCTTGTATCCTTCATCGTGGGCTCAAGATTATCAATTCCCTGTAGCTTGCAATTCGGGTTAAAATATTAAACCTATGTTCTTCTGGAGGAAGACGGAAGAGGAAAAGCTTGCAGAAAAGGGTGATAAGAACGCCATATTGGCTCTAATAGAAAAGGGCAAAAAGGACAAGGCTATTGAGATACTGGAAAGGTTTAAGGAAAACCCAGAACTTAGAGGTTTGTTATTTAGGCTATACATGGAGGAGGGAAAATACTACTATGCTTACCAGCTAATAGAGCATTATGACCCCGAGCTTGCAACCGCCAAGGAAAAGGCTCTTATATACGAGAGGGTAGGAGAGCTGGAAAAGTCCGCAGTTGAGTATGCAAAGCTCGGGGACTGGGAGAGTTTAAAAAGGGCAGGTCTTTTGCTCTATGAGGCAAAAAAGCCAGAAAAGGCTCTTGAACTCTTAGAACGTTCCTTAAGACTTGCACCAGCCCTCAAAAGGCAGGAGGTAGAAGAGGTTATAAGAAAAATACGTGAGGAGCTTGGTCTTATACAAAAGGAAAGCTTTTTGGAAAAGCTCAAAAAGGGTTTGAGAAAGACAAAGGAAGCGGTAGAGTTTGGAATACTATTTGCAGGTAGGAAAATAGACGAAGAGCTCTTTGAGGAACTTGAGGAAAAACTCATTAAAGCGGATGTGGGTGCTAAGGTCTCCCTGCAGGTGGTGGAGGAACTAAGGAAAGAAGCCATAAGGAAAAACCTCAAAACCTCAGACCAATTGGCTGAACTTTTGAAAACTCTGCTTCTTTCACAGATAAGCAAGTGCCAAGGCACGCTCAAGGAGCCTCACGAAGGCACAAGCCTCTATCTCTTTCTCGGTGTAAACGGCTCAGGAAAGACAACCACTATAGGAAAGCTCGCCTACAGGTTTGTAAAGGAAGGTAAAAGGGTTCTTCTCGTGGCGGGAGATACCTTTAGGTCCGCTGCCATTGAACAGCTTGAGGTGTGGGCTCAAAGAAGTGGCGCGGACATATTCAAAAAGCACGAAGGTGCAGACCCTGCCTCTGTAGTATACGAAGCCTTGCAAAAGGCTACCTCGGAGGGTTATCAGGTTGTGCTTGTAGACACCGCTGGCAGGCTTCACACAAAAGAGCCTCTCATAAGAGAGCTCAGAAAGATAAGGGATGTGATAAAGAGGTTTTTACCACAAGAGCCAACAGAAACTCTGCTTGTGTTGGATGCAACCATCGGTCAAAACTCCATACAGCAAGCAAAGGTCTTCAAAGAAGCGGTAGAAGTAAGTGGAATAATTCTCACAAAGCTTGATGGCTCTGCCAAAGGTGGTGCAATAGTTCCCATATGTAGGGAGCTTGGCATTCCAGTAAAGCTCATAGGTGTAGGCGAAGGCATAGAAGACCTACAGCCCTTTGTAGCGGATGCCTTTATAGAAGAGTTAATCTCTTAGGAGGTAGGCATGTTTCCAGAGGAGCTAATAAAGGTTCCAGAGGTGCCTAAGGAGGTTTTTGAAGTTCCTATGATGCCTTTGAGGGACCTTGTGGTCTTTCCCACTATGGTGGTGCCTCTTTTTGTGGGTAGGAGCTTTTCTATTAGGGCAATAGAAGAAGCGTTAAAGAAAGACAGGCTCATATTTTTGGTTTTGCAAAAGGACAAAAGTGTAGAAACTCCTAAGGTGGAAGACCTTTACACAATTGGCACTATAGCCCATATAGTCCGTTCCGCACCCATAGAGGAAAACAGGCTAAAGATACTGGTGCAAGGTATAAAAAGAGCAAGGCTTTTGGAATTCAAACATTTTGAGGACTACTATGTGGCAAAGGTCCAGCCTATAGAAGAAGATGAACCAGAGCCAGAAACCCTCTCAAGCGAAGTCAAGGCATACATAAGGTCTGTAAAGGAACAGCTTGATACCGCTGTGTCTCTTGGCAAACAGATAATACCAGACTTGCTTATGCTTATAAGAGAGATTGAAGAGCCTGGAAGGCTTGCGGACTTGACCGCATCCATATTAGACATAAAGGCGTCAGAAGCACAGCAGGTGCTTGAAACCCTTGACCCTGTAGAACGCCTAAAGTTGGTTCACCAATATCTTCAAAGTGAGATAGGACTTCTTGAAGTCCAAAGCAAAATAAGAGGCATAGCCAGAGAGAGAATAGAAAAGGAACAAAAGGAATACTTCCTAAGACAGCAACTTAGGGCAATTTTGGAAGAACTTGGCGAAGGAGATGAGCGTAAAGCGGAGATAGAGGAATATAAAAAGAAACTTAGCAAGCTAAGGATTCCAAAGGAATCAAAGGAGGAAATAGAAAAGCAGATAAAAAGGCTTGAAAAGCTACATCCTGAGTCAGCAGAAGCTGGAGTGCTTAGGACGTGGCTTGAGTGGGTGCTTGACCTACCTTGGGACAAAAGCACAAGGGACCGCTATGACCTTGACAAGGCACGAGAAATCCTTGACAGAGACCACTACAACCTTGAGAAGGTAAAAGACAGGATAATAGAATATCTTGCAGTCAAAAAGCTCACGAAGGGAAAAAGCAATGCGGTGCAGATACTTTGCTTTGTGGGTCCACCCGGTGTTGGTAAAACCTCGCTGGGAAGGTCTATAGCGGAGTCCTTGGGCAGGAAATTTGTCAGAATAGCTTTGGGTGGTATAAGGGACGAGGCGGAGATAAGAGGACATAGAAGAACCTACGTGGGTGCTATGCCCGGCAGAATAATACAGGCAATAAAGCAAGCAGGGACTAAAAACCCTCTTATAGTCCTTGACGAAGTGGATAAGCTTTCCCTTTCTTTTCAGGGCGACCCTGCATCTGCACTCCTTGAGGTGCTTGACCCAGAGCAAAACAAAAACTTCGTAGACTTATACATAGGTCTTCCTTTTGACCTCTCTGAGGTCTTTTTCATATGCACCGCAAATCGTGTAGATACAATACCAAGACCTCTTTTGGACAGGATGGAAGTTATACATCTTTCAGGCTACTCAGAAGAGGAAAAGGTCTTTATAGCCAAGAACCATCTATTGCCAAAGCTACTTCCAGAGCATGGCTTTAGGGAAACAGAGGTGCACTTTAGCGATGATGCCTTGCTTGAGGTTATAAGGGGATACACAAGAGAATCTGGAGTGAGAAACCTCCAGAGACAGCTCAGCTCCATACTTAGGAAATTAGCCCTCAGGAAGTTAAGGGGTGAAACACCACCCTTTGAGGTAAAGGCTCAGGATATAAAAGGCTTTCTGGGTGTGTCAAAAAGGTATACCATTTCGGAAGAAAAGCCCATGGTAGGTATAGCGGTAGGGCTTGCTTGGACAGAGGTAGGGGGTGAGATAATGATTATTGAAGCTACAAAGTTTAAAGGAAAAGGAGCCCTCATACTTACTGGCTCTTTGGGAGAGGTTATGAAAGAATCCGCACAGGCTGCGCTTTCCTACATAAAGTCAAAGGCAGAGGATTACGGTATAGACCCAGAGGTATTTTCAAGCTACGACGTGCATGTGCATGTTCCAGAGGGTGCAGTGCCAAAGGATGGTCCCTCTGCAGGTATAACCCTTGCGGTAGCCTTGCTTTCTCTTTTTACGGAGAAAAAAGTAAGGACAGACATAGCTATGACTGGAGAGATTACCCTAAGAGGAAGAGTCCTACCAGTAGGGGGTCTAAAGGAGAAAATATTGGCAGCAAAGAGGGCTGGCATATACGAGGTTATACTTCCTTCAAAGAATAGAGACGAGGTGATGGAAGACTTGCCAGAGTATGTAAGAGATAAGATGAATTTACACTTTGTTGACCATCTTGACGAAGCTTTTGGTATAATATTTAACAAAACCTAAGGAGGTGAAAAGGTTTGGCGATAGTGGAAGTTATGGAAAACGAACCCTTTGAAAAGGTCTTAAAAAGGTTCAAAAGGCTTGTAGAAAAAGAAGGCATACTTACAGAGGTAAAAAGGAGACAGTTCTACGAAAAACCCAGCGAGAAGAGAAAAAGAAAGGAGAGACAGGCAAGGAAGAGGATAATAAAGGCTCTTAAGAAGAGGAACCTCCTTTAAGTTTCACCTATTTTGTAGGCTCTTAGTAGCTCTCGCTGTTCTTCTATTATAAACTTCCTAATATAGTCCTCGTCTCTATTGCTGAGGTTTTCAAACCTTATACCAAGGCATGTTTTACCTGTGCCCCTCCTTACATTCCTTACAGTTCCCAAAACCTTTATAGGATAGGATTTGAGAGTAAAGTTAAGGTAGGCTTTCTGCCCAACCTCTACATCAACAAAACCCGAGAAGCAAAGTTTTACACCGTGAATACTTAAGTCTTCTATCGTAGCTTCTATAAGGTCCTCGGGTTCTTCCAGCGAGAGAGTATCCGCATCTTTATATATATGCACCTTTGCAGGTATTTTCACCTTCCAACGAAGACTTTCTCTTAGTTGGATTTTTGACAGCTGGTCTGTATGAGGTAACACTATAATTAGCTTTGTTCCATCCCTGTAAGTTCTTAGCACTTCACTTTGAAAATAATACCTACCGTCATCTTCTCTTAGAAAGGAAAACTTAACCCTATCTCCAGGATGAATAGGTTTAAGTGGTTCATCAAGTAAGGCAACATGTAGTTCAAGCTCATTTTTTTCCCATACCGCAGAACCATAAGCGTTGTTTTCGTAAGTTATAAACCCTGTCTGATAAAGGTCTATGTCCCTTGTGCTACTTAGAGGCAAAAACCAAGGAAGGCTATCAAACTTTAACTTTTTTCTTATCTTGGTTACCATTTCCATTCTTGAGGCATCTTCCCTTACAAGTCTTGAGACACACTTTTCAAACACTGCCTTGGTCTGCAATACTTTGATAGGTTCTTTTGTTGTGTTAGCACATTTCCAAAGAAGCTCAATTTCTTCTTTTTCAAGCCCTAAAGAACTTCCCATATTAAAAAAGTCCTTCTTTATGTCCATCTTAGCCCTGTATTTTGATAAAAGATAGGGAAGAATTATAAGAAGACCCACCGCAGAGGAAAAAAGTAGGACCACAAAAAGCACATCAGAGAGACTTGGAGACCTAAACATATATTTAGTCGCTTCCCTAAAGGTTTCAAACCCTCCCTGATAGTTCATGTCTAAACCTTGCCTTTAAAAGTTGTCTTCTATGTATCTTTCCGCCTCTATAGCGGATATACAGCCTTCTCCCACAGCCACAGCTACCTGACCTGTTGCTCCGCTTCTACAGTCTCCTGCAGCAAAAACGCCTTCCATTGAAGTTCTCATCCTCTGGTCGGTTATTATATAACCCTTATCGTCAAGGTCTATAGTTCCTTTAAGGAAACCTGTGTTGGGCTCAAGACCTATAAAAATAAACACACCTTCCACTGGCAGTTCAGAGAGGCTGTTGTCCCTTGTGTCTCTTAGGAGAAGCTTTTCCACAAAGTCCCCACCTTTTATCTCCTCTACCACCTTGTTTGGTACAAAGGTTATCTTTGGGTTGGAAAAGACCTTCTCTTGTAGATGCTTTTGAGCTCTAAGCTGGTCTCTTCTATGAATGAGGTAAACCTTGCTGGCAAACCTCGTTAGAAAAAGGCTTTCCTGTGTGGCTGAGTCTCCACCCCCAATTACTGCCACAGGCACTCCCTCAAAAAGAGCACCATCACAAGTAGCACAGTAGGAGACCCCTCTGTTTAAAAACTCTTCTTCTCCCGGGACTCCAAGCCTTCTTGGATTTGAACCTACCGCAAGTATAACGCTTTTGCTTCTAACAAGCTCGCCTGTTCTTAAGTGAAGAACTATCTCTTTCCCAACTTTTTCTAACTTTATAACCTCTTTTTTGAGTATTTGCAAACCAAACCTTTCCGCTTGCTCTTTAAACTTTTTTGTAAGCTCCTTACCACTTATGCCTTCTGGAAAGCCTGGGTAGTTTTCCACCAAGTCCGTGAGCGCTATCTGCCCACCAAGAGTGCCCTTTTCAAAAAGAAGAGTGTTAAGTTTTGCCCTTGCACAGTAAAGCCCTGCAGTTAAACCTGCAGGACCACCACCCACTATAATACAGTCATAGAGTATATCCTCAGAAAGCTCCACCATCACAAGTGGCTGTTAATCATCTGTCTGAGCGCCTCTTTGGGCTGAACTCCAATACGTGTATCTACCACTTCACCGTTCTTAAAGAGCATTATAGTTGGTATTGCCCTTATGCCATACCTCATGGCTATATTGGGATTTTCGTCAGTGTTTAGCTTGCCAAACTTCACCTTATCTCCCATTTCTATTGCCAGCTCCTCTATTATAGGGGCTATTATCCTACAAGGTCCACACCAAGGAGCCCAAAAGTCCACCACCACAGGCTTGTCAGAATTGATAACCTCTGCCTGCCAGTTGCTTTCTGTAAGAACTATTACCGCCATATTACACCTCCTTGCTTAGTATTTCGTAAATCTTTACCACCCTTTCATCCTTAATGTAATAGCATACTATGGACCCATCCCTTTTACATCCCACTATGCCTCTGCTTCTGAGTATGCTCAAATGTTGAGAAACATTAGGCTGTGAGGTATGCAAAAGGTCGCTAAGGTTTTTCACGCACTGCCTGCCTTCAATAAGCGCCGCTACTATCCTCAGCCTGATGGGATGGGCAAGAGCCTTTAAAAATTCTGCCCATTCCTCTAACTTTTCCTCACTTAGCATTTCCACTTGCATACTCTCACCTCGTATGCTTATATTCTATCATAGAAATATGGAAAAGGTATACATTTATAGAAAAAGGTCAAGACAACTCCACTATGCCTTTGTAGCTTCCTTGGTTATCTTATACCTTGCCTGCATCCCTCTATACTTTTACTTTAGACTTCCCCTCCACAAAAACTTAGTGAACTTCTTTACCTTTTTCGTGGTAGCAACTGGAATAGTTTCCGTCCTTCCCGCAATCTTTATAAAAAGGAAGGTATTCCCCGTGGATACCACAAAGGACCCTTACTGGAGCTACACCGCCACAAGAAGGTATTTCTGGCTTTATGTCCTGTGTCTTGTTCCCTTTGCCTTTGCCTTGCTAACCTTTATAGCTTTTGCCTCTTTTCAGGTTTTGTCCGCTGGCTTTTTAGTCAGTCTTTGTGGTTTAATATTAGTAAGACCAAAAGAGGAGGATATAAGATGACCAGAGAGGAGGCTATTCAAAAACTTCTACAAGAAAACAAGGAGTTTAGGTATCACTACGAAAAGCACCGCGAACTTGATGCACAAGTGGACAAACTGGAAAAACATCATCCCATGACCCATGAACTGGAGATGGAAATAGAAAAACTAAAGAGGGAAAGGTTATACCACAAGGATATGATGGAAAAGATACTAAATGATTATCTTAAGGGAAACTCATGAAAAGCTATACCGCATATTTGACCTTTAACACAAAAAACAGAAGAGAGCTTATAAGGATAACGGACCAAGTAAAAAAGATAGTGGAAGAATCCGGTATAAGAGAAGGTCTTTGTCTCGTATCTTCCATGCATCTTACCGCTTCTGTGATAATTCAAGATGACGAGGAGGGGCTTCACGAGGATATATGGAAATGGTTAGAAAACCTCGCACCCTATAAGAAGGACTACAAACATCACAAGACAGGTGAGGACAACGCTGACGCTCATCTTAAAAACCTTTTAACTCACCTCCAGGTAGTTTTGCCAATTACCAACGGAAAACTTGACCTTGGACCTTGGCAGGAGATATTCTACGCAGAGTTTGACGGACAAAGGAACAAAAGGGTTATAGTCAAAGTAATAGGTGTTTAAGTGCCTCTTGTCTTTCCTTGCATTTTTCACATACTCCACAGGGGATTATCTTACCCATAGATTTCTTTGGTCTAATGCAAGAAAGGGTCTTATCAAGAGGCACACCCTCTGAAAATCCTCTTATTACCTCGTGTTTTTCCATTCCCATAAAGGGCGTTAAAAGTTCTACGTTTATAAGAGATTGTAAGCGTTTCATATAGTCCGCGTTGTTGTCAGGAAAGGGATATATGCCCAAACTGCCTATGGCTATGCATTTTATTCCTTTTAGCAATGCATAGTTTCCCGCCATAGCAACAAGGTTTATGTTTCTGAGAGGAATAAAAAGGTTCTTATCGTGCTTTCTATCCTCTACCCTTTCTGGATTTAACGTGGTTAAAACTCTTAGTGGCATTAGGTTTTTGTATTTTTTCTTCGTATATAGCCACAGAGCTTTTGTCCTTTCAAGTTCAAGGCTCTCCCAAGGATATCCTGCCTTTACATAAACAGGATAAACAAGCCAATCCTCTTTTAGATACATGTATAACATGCATGTGCTTTCCACACCTCCACTAAAGAGCACCACTACCTTATGAACACTCACCTGATATATGCCTCCCGCTGTCTAACATAATAATTTCTCCTGTCATGCTTTCCGCTTCAAGAAGGAATTCTGTAAGTTTAACTACATCTTTTATAGATACAGTTCTCTTAAGAGGTGTTTTGTTTACATACTCTTGCCACTTTTCTTCAGAAAAGTCTGGAGGTTTTACAGTAGGACCAAGAGCTATGGCGTTTACAAGCACATGGGGTGCAAACTCCTTAGCAAGCACCTTAACTGCGGTATGCAAAGCACCCTTTGCCAAAAAGTAAGCCAAGTAGTTTCTGTAAGGTGTAGTGTTTGTAGCCCAATCGCCAAAAGCAATTATTCTACCCTTTGTTCTTCCTTCGTTTTTAAGCATATAAGGAAAGACCTCTTTACACATTACTACAAAGGCTTGAGCTATGGGTTTAAAGTGATAGTCCAAGTCTTCTTCTCTTAGGCTTTCAAGAGGCGTAGGTTCATAGGGGCTTGAGAGATGTAAAAGGGCATCAACGCCACCGAGCAACTGCACAAGCTCTCTTGTTGAGCTTTCCGCTTCCTGCCAAAGGCTTAAGTCCGCTCTAACTCCATAGACTCTATCTCCAAAGGCTTCTCTCAACTCTCTGTAGACATGCTCAGAGCTTTTATAGACAAGACCTACACGCCAACCCTTTTCAAGAAGACTTTTAGCTATTTCATACCCTATCCTTCTCACACCTGTTATTATGGCTTTCTTCATGGCTATAATTATATGCGTGAGGAGTGTTCTTATAACTGCCACAGATACCGGTGTTGGTAAAACCTTTATTAGCTATAACTTAGTTTACGCCCTCAAAGAGAGAGGCATAAGGGTTGGCTATTTAAAGCCCGTTGAAACAGACGTCAAGGAAGTTCCTGCTGACGGTAGCCTCTTAGCTTCTCTCACAGGTCAGAGCCTTGAAGAAGCAGTCCCAGTAAGATACAAACTTCCTCTTTCTCCCTATGCTGGAATTTTGGAGGAAGGAAAGGACTTTTCCCTTGATGCCTTGAGAAAGCACTATGAAAAACTTTTAGAAAAGTATGAGTTCCTTGTGGTAGAAGGTGCAGGTGGTATTGCAGTGCCTATAAAAAGAAGCTACGATTATGCAAAACTTGCAAAAGACTGGGGATTAAAGACCATACTTGTTGCAAGGGCAGGTCTTGGGACGATAAACCACAGCTTCCTAAGTTGGTATTACATGAAGTCTATGGGCGTAGAGCCTTTTGTGATAATTATGAATGGCTTTGAAGGTAAGGACATCTCCGAAAGGACAAACCCAAAGATAGTGGAAGAGTTAACGGGTGTAAAGGTTATAAAAATTCCAAAAATACAGGAGCTTTTGCTACCTGCGGAATACAGGTCTTTACTTGCTAAGCTTGTCGGGTTCTAATCGGTAATAAAAGGCTACTCTTTCCACAAGCTCTTTGAAATAGGGCGCGGCCACTGTTCCTCCGTATGGGTTGGGTCCCTTTGGTCTGTCTACCATTATACCTGCTATATACTGCGGATTGCTTGCGGGAAAGTATCCTATAAAATAGGTAACCAAGTCTTCCCTTGAATATCTTCCTGTCTTGAAGTCAAACTTTTGGGAAGTGCCAGTTTTGCCTGCAATGCTAAAGTAGTCCGATTTAGCCCTTTGAGCTGTTCCTTCTTCAACTACCTTTGTAAGGTTTTTCTGTAGCCATTGAAAAACCTGTGGTGAGAATATGTTTTCTCTCAAAACCTCAGGTTTATCATCAAGCAGTATTCTTGGTTTTACTATCCTGTTTGTAGCCAAAGCATTAAAGCTTACACACAGGTTCAGAAGGTTTGAAGCCATACCTTGACCTATGCTTGCATAAAGAATATTTGCAGGATAGTTAAAGTTAGGTAGCCTAGGCTTTGCCTCTCCCGGAAGAATATTAAATCTATCTGTCATGTGTATTTTTTGCATAAGCTCCTCCACATCCCTCTTTGATAGGAAACGGGCAACTTTTATAGTTCCCACATTTGAGGACTTTATCAACACTCGCTCAAGGGTAAGTTGCCTTGACGGTTCTACGTCTTTAACGTATCTGCCAAAAACCTCCGTTTTACCACCTTCTGTGTCTATCCACATACCAGGCTTTACATAACCCTTTTGAAGAGCCTCCCCGATAAAAAAGGGTTTCATTACAGAACCCGGCTCAAAGAGGTCTGTAACCACAAAGTTCCTTCTTTGGGAAGGTAAAGACTTTTGATACTGGTTAGGGTCAAAAGTGGGATAGTTTGCCATACCCAATATATCACCGGTCTTTGCATCCATAAGCAGTATACCCACCCTATCAGGGTTCCATTGCTTGACTATTTTGTCCCTTATATCCTCTAATATGGTTTGCACTCCGAGGTCTATGGTAAGCTGGACATCCTTAGAGGTCATATCTTCGGTAAGGGGACTTACCGCCAACCTCCCTAAGTAAAAAACCCCCTTTATCTCTCTACCTTTTAAAACCTCATTAAGTGCGTATTCAAGCCCTTCAAGTCCTTGTCCATCTATACCTACAAAGCCTATTAGATTGCTGGCGAGCATGCCATGGGGATAAAATCTTTTGTATTCTTCCTGCAGACCTACCGCTCTATCATTGCCTGTATCCCTAATAACAGCTCTTAGGTAAGGTGTATAAACTTTATCCATGTGTCTTATGAGCCAGACAAATTTTTTGTCCGAGTTTAGCTTCTCCATTAGGTCTTTTTCTTTCACCCCTGGCAGTGCGGAGAGTCTTCTTACTAACTCTTCCTTGTTTTGCACCAAGTGAGGGAGGGCAAAAAGGGAAACAGTAGGAAGGCTTATAGCAAGGTCATTGCCCCTTCTATCTTTTATGGAACCCCTGGGTGTGGAAAGTTTTACCACAGAAGCCTTAGGGAACTTCTCTACTACCTTGTCTACATAACTCTCTTTGCCTATCAGCTGTATATAGGCTATTCTTGCAGTCACTATGGAGAAGCCAAGAAATAAGAAGAGGGCTATAAGAACTATCTTTGCATTACTACTTTTGAGATTCTGCATGTCTTTTTGCCATTTCTACAAACTCTTTGAAAACACCTTTAGCATCATGTGGTCCTGGTGATGCCTCTGGGTGGTATTGGACGCAAAATATAGGAAGATATTTGTGTCTAAAGCCCTCAAGGGTTTCATCAAGAAGGTTTATGTGAGTTATTTCCACCTCCTTTAGACTTTCTGGGTCTACCGCAAAGTTGTGGTTTTGTGCGGTTATCTCTATATGCCCGTCTCTTAGGTCCTTTACCGGATGGTTTCCTCCGTGATGTCCAAACTTTAGCTTGTATGTCTTCCCTCCCAAAGCAAGACCTATTATTTGATGTCCCAAGCATATACCCATTATAGGTAGCTTTTCCATGTATTTCCTCACAAGCCTTATACCCTCTACAACCCTTTGTGGGTCTCCTGGTCCATTGGAAAGGAAAAGAGCGTCTGGCTTTATTTCCTCAATATTTCTCTCCACATGGTAAGGTGGAACTACAACAACCTTTGCACCCTCTTGAGTTAGCCTACGCAGTATGTTTCTCTTTACTCCATAGTCCACAACCATTATTAAAGGTTTGTGATTTTCCTTATGGATATACCCCTTTCTAAGGTCCCAGTCCCCCTCTTTCCAGAAGTAGACTTCCTTAGTGGCTACCTCTTCAACTAAGTTCAATTCTGATATGTCAGGAAGTGTCCTTGCCCTTTGCACAAGCCTTATAGGGTCTTGTTCAACGGTGGATATGACTCCTTTGAGTGCGCCCTTTTCCCTTATCCTTTTTACCAAGGCTCTTGTATCTATACCCCATATACCCACTACATGGTTTTCCGCAAGATATTCATGTAAACTCTTTACCGCTCTCCAATTGCTGTATACAGGAGATAGTTCCTTTATAACAAGCCCGTTTACTTGAATTTTAGAAGACTCCACATCCTCATTATTTACACCATAGTTGCCTATCTGAGTGTAGGTCATAACCACTATCTGACCCTTGTAGGATGGGTCTGTGAGAATTTCTTGATAGCCTGTCATAGAGGTGTTAAAAACTACCTCTCCTGCGGTTTCTCCCTCTGCACCAAAGGAGTATCCTACAAAGTAGCTTCCATCTTCTAAGGCTAATATGGCTGTTTTCATACTTTATATGTTAACACGGAGAGGGCGGGATTCGAACCCGCGGTAGGGCTGTTAACCCTACAACTCCTTAGCAGGGAGCCGCCTTCGGCCTCTCGGCCACCTCTCCTGCAAGAAAATAGTATAAACATAAAATATGGCTCTTGCAAGCCAAAAGCGTTATACTCAATTTTCCAAAATGGCAAATCATCGCTTCTGGCTTCCTACCTAAGGACACACAAAAG
>JBBKAW010000102.1:0-3005 GCA_037722135.1 Aquificaceae bacterium | reverse complement strand
GACTTTCTTACAACAACAAAAACCCTATACAAGGCTATGGCTATAACACATAGCACGAGGGAGACATACAAAATTGCCATAAAGGCGTTTACATAGTTGTTAAAGATAACTCTATGGGCTATTTCTACGCTGGGAATGGTAGCTGGCAAGGTGTTTGAAATTATTGCGTTTTTTAGAAACTCCGCTTGGGCGAGAAAGCCTATTGCCTTATCTGGATGAAAAACTCTTATAAGACCAGCACTTATGGTGTTTATTGCAAGGAAAAGTGCAGGAAGACCAGTTATCCATGCGTATTTTAGTTTTCCATTGTTTACCATATAAACGGTTGCAACAACGAGAGCGGTGGTTGCCAAAAGTTGGTTGGATATGCCAAAGAGGGGCCAGAGGGTTTTTATACCTCCATAAGGGTCAATAACTCCCACATACAAAAAGTATCCCCAGCCAGCTACTGTTATGCCACTGGTAAGCACATTTACCCAGAGGTTTCTGTAGTCCCTAAAGGCAGAAGATATACCAGAGAGGAGGTCTTGAAGAATGTATCTGCCTACCCTCGTTCCTGTATCTATGGTGGTGAGGATGAAAACCGCTTCAAAGAGTATAGCAAAGTGATACCAGAAGGCAAGTAGGGCTTCGCTTGTTATCTTTGCGAATATAAGAGCCATGCCTATAGCAAGAGCTGGTGCTCCGCCAGTCCTTGAGAGAATAGTAGGCTCTTCAATTTTTCTCGCTATCTCCTCAAGGTATTCTGGTGTTATATAAAAACCCCAGCTGGAGATTTTTTGTGCTGCTTCTTGAACCGTTTTGCCTATCTCTGACGCTGGGCTATTTATGGCAAAGTAGAGACCCGGCTCCATGGAGACCGCAGCGATGAGTGCCATTATTGCCACAAAGGATTCTCCGAGCATACCGCCGTAGCCTACAAGTCTTACATGGCTTTCTTTGTCAAGCATCTTAGGTGATGTCCCAGAGGATATGAGTGCATGAAAGCCAGATACCGCACCACATGCGATGGTTATAAAAAGAAAGGGAAAGAGGTCTCCTTTCCAGACTGGACCGTAGCCGGTAAAGGCATACTGCGTAAAGGCAGGCATCTTTATCTCTGGGTTTGCTATGGCTACTGCAATGGCAATAAGAATGATAGTTCCCAGCTTTAGAAAGGTGCTAAGGTAATCTCTTGGTGCAAGCAAAAGCCAAACGGGTAAAACAGAAGCAAAAAAGCCATAGACCATCAAGGCTATTGCCAACTGAGGCTCAGAGAGGGTAAAGACCTTTCCAAGAGTCTCGTGCTGTGCCACAAGCCTGCCTACATAGAGACTTATCAAGAGTGCTACCACGCCAAAGATAAAGGACTGTAGCACCGCACCAGGTCTTATATGCCACATATAAATGCCCATGAGCATGGCGATGGGTATGGTCATGAAAACGGAAAAGGTTCCCCACGGACTTTCCGCCAATGCCTTTATAACCACAAGACCAAGAACCGCAAGAAGTATAATGAGGATGCTGTATATGACCAGAAGGGTTATAAGCCCACCCACCTTTCCCAGCTCTTCCCTCGCAATTTGACCCAAGCTTTTCCCACCCTTACGCATGGAAATGGTTAGCACCACCATATCTTGAACTGCACCAGCCAAAACCACACCAAGAAGTATCCAAAGAGTCCCTGGCAAGTATCCCATCTGTGCTGCCAGCACAGGACCCACAAGAGGACCAGCACCCGATATGGAGGCAAAATGATGACCAAAGAGCACCCACTTATTGGTAGGCACATAATCAAGACCGTTGTAAAACTTGTGAGCTGGAGTGGGATTATTGTCGTTTATTTCAAAGGCTTTGTAGGCTATAAAGTAGGAGTAGTATCTATAGCCTATCATATAGATAGAAAGGGTTGCTATTAAAATCCAGATTGCCCCCACAGGCTCACCCCTTGACAGGGCGAGCACCGCAAAGGCAAAGGCACCTAAGATAGATAATCCAAGAAGTATTAGCCTATCCTTCCACCTCATTTAAGGTATTTGTTGAAAAAGGCAATAGTCTTTTCCCACACATCGCTTGCATACTCTTCATGATAAACCTCAGGTCTTGAGTCGTTAAAGAAGGCATGGTCTACGCCAGAGTATATTAGGAACTGTGCGGGAACACCATGATTGTTGCACTCTTCGATAGCCTTTAATACATCAGAAAGAGGTATGAAGGCATCTTTTCCTGCGTGAATTGCGAGCACTGGTGCTTTTATCTTTGAGAAATCTATGGGAACTATGGAATAAAGACCATAATAAGGCACTAAAGCCTTAAAATCTTGTGCAAACTCCGCACCGAAATACCATGTGCACGTCCCACCACAACAAAAACCAGTGGCACCAAGCATAAACTCACCGGTCCTTGGCACATAGCCCATATCTTGCTCTTTGAAGTATTCTATGCAAGCTCTTACCATCTCCTTGGCTTCTGAAAACCTATTTTGGAATAGGTCTTGCATGAGTTTTCCTGCATTTTCTGGGTCGCTGGCGGTTTTACCTCCATATAGGTCAATGCCAAAGGCATAAAAGCCTTCTCTTGCATACCTATCGCACACATCCTTAATGTGGTCCACAAGCCCCCACCACTCGTGGAATACAAGAACCATAGGACCCTTTCCAGATTCAGGCTCAGCTAAATAACCTGAGACCTCAACCCCGTTCTTTTTAAAGGATATCATCCTTCCCATGTGGCACCTCCTTTAGGTTTTTTGAAAATTTTAGAGTATCTTCTTAGTGGATGCAAGTGTCTAAACCCAGCCTTCTTGTGATATAGGACATATTGAATATCGGGGTGAGGAAGATTATAATAAGCACACTGTGAAGTTTAAAATAGTTTCTATAGCCTGCCTTTTTGCCTTTGGCTGTGCGGAAAAGACTACAGTTGTGGTAGCAGATGCACCACCTCCCTCAAGACCTCCAGGTTTAATCGTCGCTTCAGACAAAGCTCTTGAAAATGGAAAAAAGCACCTGCGAAAGGGCAACTGT
>JBBKAW010000101.1 GCA_037722135.1 Aquificaceae bacterium | reverse complement strand
ACCTTGCCTTCTGTTATAATAGACCCTTATCTGAAGGATGAACCTAAGCCAAGAAGAGGTAAATAGACTATCAAGGGACTACAAGGTAATACCTCTATACGCAGAGTTTATGGCGGATACAGAGACGCCTCTTTCTGTATATCTTAAGCTCAAAGAAGGTTGGAAGTATAGCTTGCTTTTAGAGAGTGCGGAGGGTGGAGTTAAATGGGGTAGGTATTCTTTCGTAATACTTGCAAATACCTTCCATTACGCTTGGAAAAGTGGAATAGCATACCTATACGAAGGGGGAAGGGTTAAGCTCTTTGAAGAGAGAGACCCACTAAGACCAATAAAGCTCTTACTTGAAGACTTTAAAGCCTATCATGACCCATCTCTTCCAAGGTTTTGGGGAGGCTTTGCAGGTTATGTGGGCTACGACATTATAAAGTGCTACGAGCCTATAGAGGATAAAAAGCCAGACACTCTTGAGGTTTTTGACCTTTTCTTTATCCTTAGTGATGTGGTGGTGGTGCATGACAATCTAAGCGGTAGTTTGAAGGTTGTAGTGCCTTTGTATGCAGATAGGGACATATCAAGAGAATATGAAAGGGCAAGGGGGCTCATAGAAGACATAAAAGAGAGGATTTTCACTACTTGCGTCTATCCTATGCACTTTCCTCAGAGAGCCATAGACCTCAAAGAATGGCGTTCAAACTACACAAAAGAGGAGTTTATGAGTTTGGTAAAAAGGGCAAAGGAGTATGTGGAGCAGGGAGATATAGTGCAGGTGGTTTTGTCTCAAAGGTTTAGTAAGGTCTTTTCTGGAGAGCCAGAGGGCATATACAGGTCTTTGAGATTTCTAAACCCATCACCCTATATGTATTACATGGACTTTGGAGACCTAAAGGTAATAGGCTCTTCTCCAGAGGTCTTGGTAAGGCTTGAGGGGAGCAGGATAGAAACAAGACCCATAGCGGGGACAAGAAGGAGGGGAGAAACTCCCGAGGAGGACTTGGCTCTTGAGAGGGAGCTCCTGCAAGATGAGAAGGAAAGGGCAGAACACTTAATGCTTGTAGACCTGGCGAGAAACGATGTGGGACGCGTAAGCAAGCCAGGAAGCGTAAGGGTAGAGGGCTTTATGAGGGTAGAAAGGTATTCTCATGTTATGCATATGGTGAGCGATGTAATAGGTGAGCTAAGGGAGGGTCTTTCTGCGGTGGACGTTTTGAAGGCTCTCTTTCCTGCGGGGACAGTGTCTGGTGCACCCAAGGTTAGAGCCATGCAGATAATAGAGGAGCTTGAAAAGGAAAGAAGAAGCATATACGCAGGGGCGGTGGGTTATATATCCTTTGAAGGAAATATGGATATGGCAATAGCCATAAGAACTGCGGTGCTACTAAGAGACCAGGTTTTTCTTCAAGCGGGTGCAGGCATAGTGGCGGACTCTGACCCAGAAAAGGAGTGGTTAGAAACTGTAAATAAGGCAAAAGCTCTTATGAAGGCTGTAGCTATGGCTGAGTCAATCCACGAACAAAGATAAACTCTTTATACCCTTCTCCTTGAAGAGTTCCCTTTTTATCATAGCCTTAAAAAGCTCTTGGTCTTGCTTAAAACTTGCAAACTTCTTCATAAGGCTTGCTTTTTGCTCCCTGCTTAGTTCATCCCACAGCTTTTTGGCTATTTCAGAAGAAAGGCTTTGTAGGATTTCCTCTGCACTTTGCATATCCTCTGGCATTTTTACTTGTATCTTTCTTCCTAAAATCTCTTCCGCAAGCCTTAGTTTTTTGAAAAACCTTTCCTTCCAGTCCAGACCTTGTGAAGTTTTCTTGATATAGAACCTTTTCAGTTTTTGTATCTGCTCAAAGCTCATAAAAAGTGGTAGCTTTGAGGCTCTATTTGGAGGATGGAAAAGAAAAAACCTTTTTATACCTTCTTTCACTACCTCAAGGGGGTAGCCTTCCTCTTCAAGAAACTTCAGAAACCACCTATCTCTTGGCGAAAGAAAAAAGTCTCCCTTTATCTGCAGTATAAAGTCCTTAAGTTCTCTGTAATAGCTCATGGGCTCTTTTTAGCACCTCTTCGTGGCTAAGTAATGTTCTAAAACCCTCGGGGCTAAAATGTGTTCTTGTGCCTTCAAAGACCTCTAAAAACCTTTCTATAGTGGGTGCTTGTCCTATGCGAAAGGTTTTGCATATGGAAGAGATAGTATAAAAGCCCAAGGTTTGAGCTCTTGACTCATCTTTTATTCTTTTTAAGAGCTTATTGGTGTTTTCTGAAATTTCTACCATGCCTCTCGTTTCCCATAACCTTTGGACAAGCTCCTCATCCCAAAGGTTTCCAAGCCAAAGAGGTCCTGCAACCAAAAGTCTATTCTTGCAGTGAGGACACTCATGCCTTATGTCTTCCACCTGCACACCCTCTCTGTATAGACACCTATCGCAGTAGAGCAAAAAGCCTATTTGTCTTATAAGAGCGTTGGTCCTTTTTGGTCCTATGTCCTTTATGAAGAAGGCTCTCATATAGTGCCTGTAGGAATAGGAAAACACTGGCTTTAGGGCGTAGTCCATCTTTGCACCTTCTTCTACTACCTTTTTTATGAGGATGCGTAAGCCTACCTCGTGGTAAAACTCCGCACTAAGCAGGGGCTTTGAGCCATATCTTCTTTGACAGGTTTCTGGATATGTGCCAGAAAGCACAGAAGTATCTGTGGCACTTACAGCCAGCAAGCCATACCTTGCCAAGGGCAGTATACCGCCTTCTAAGAAGGGCACGGGTGAGCCAAAGGGGTCTATATCCACATAGTGGCAGTTTCTGAGTTTTCTAAGAAGAAGGTTTGCATCTTCCTTGTATACTTCCACTTTATCTTCTGGAATGTTATGAGACCTCAGAAGGTTCAAGAAGAACTCTACCGCAGAAGGGCTTATGTCATTGTATATGGCTTTTTTAACCTTGTTGGTCTCAAGCAAAAACCTCATAAGCCTTATACCGCTTGCACCCATGGGGTCGCAGACTGTAAGGTCTTGGCTTGGCATGTTCAAGAGCATAAGAAGGCTTATGTCCCTGTTTTCCCTCATGTGTGGGTTATAAAAGACCTGCATCTTTGAAGAGACGACCTCTGGAAGCTCAATATCCAAAAGGACCTTTCCCTCTCTTATCATGAGAGGCGATAGCCCTTTACCGTATCTACGAGAAGTTTTACTTTGCTTAGCTCCATATCTGGCATAAGACCATGTCCTAAGTTAAAAACATACTTGGTCTTTCTTGGTATACACCTGAGAAACTCAAGGGTCTTTTTGTGAAGGCTTTCCTCATCACAGTAAAGAAGTGTAGGGTCAAGGTTTCCCTGAAAGGCTTTTGAGCTTTCTTTCATGGCAGAGACCATATCCACCGTCCAGTCTACAGAAAAAGCATCCACTGGCAAGTTTTCAAGGGCTCTTAAAAAAGAGCCAGAGCCTCTGAAAAAGTATATAACTGGTTTGTCTGTATGTTTTTTTAGCTCTTCAAAGAAGGGTTTTAGATAAGTGTAGACATACTCCTCAAAGTCTTCGTAGGAGAGGTGCATTGCCCAGCTATCAAAAACCTGCAAAAGGTCCGCACCAGCCCTTATTTGACCAAGAAGGTATTCAAGCAAGTTTTCACAAAGCAGTTTCATAAGGTCCGCATATTGCTCTGAAGTCCACATAAAGAGCTTGGTCTTCTTAAAGTCCTTGCTTGAGCGTCCCTCTACCATATAAGACATAAGAGTAAAAGGAGCACCACTAAAGCCTATCACCGGCACATCTTTGACCTGAGCCTTTACCCTTCTTATGACCTCTCCCACAAACTCCACCTGAGAAAAGGATATTTTCTTTAAACTCTCTACACTTCCATCCCATTCAAGCCTTGGACCCTCACCCTCAAGAAACTCCACCTTAACGCCCATAGGCTCAAGGGGGACAAGGATATCGGAAAAGATTATCACCGCATCCACTTGAAGAAGCTCCACAGGCAAAAGGCTTACCTTACTTGCAAGGTCTACGTTTTTGCAAAAGCTAAGAAAATCCTTCTCCTTTTCCCTTAGCTCTCTATACTGTGGCATATATCTACCTGCTTGACGCATAAGCCAAACAGGAAAGCGTGGAATTTTCTCTCCTTTAAGGCTTTTCAAAAGAAGCATGGTTTAATATCTTAGCATATTTTTTCACCCCCGGGGGAGGGGGCGAGGGAGGAGGTGAGCCATGGGGTTGCTGGGAAGTGAGCGGTATAATAATATAGCATGAACTTTACAAAATTGCAAGGGTCTGGAAACGACTTTATAGTCATAGACAACAGGGATGGAAAGGTATACGAGCTTTTAAAGAGGCTTGAGCTTGATATAAAAGACTTTGTAATAGCACTCTGCAGGCAACACACGGGCGTAGGTGCGGATGGGCTTATCCTTATAGAAGACCCTCAAGACCCAAAGAACCACTTCAAATGGCAGTTTTTCAACTCCGATGGCTCTGTGGCGGAGATGTGTGGCAACGGCTCTCGCTGTGCGGTAAGGTTTGCCTATGAGAAGGGTATAGTAGGCGAAGAAGTGCGTTTTGAAACCCTTGCGGGTGTGATAAAAGCGTGGGTCAAGGAGGGTGGAAAAAGGGTAAAGGTCCAGCTTACAAGCCCAAAGGACTACAGAGAGGTATCTTTGCAAGTAGATGGTCTCCATATTGAAGGTAGCTTTATAAACACAGGCGTGCCTCATTTTGTGGCAGTGGTGGAAAACCTGCAAGACCTAAATGTGGTAAAGCTGGGAAGGGCTATAAGGTTTCACAAAGAGTTTGAGCCTAAGGGCACGAATGTGAACTTTATAGAGAAGCTTTCAGAGAAGGCTATAAGGATAAGAACTTACGAAAGAGGTGTGGAAGGAGAGACCCTTGCCTGTGGAACTGGAGCAACCGCATCAGCCATAGTGGCTTATATGAAGGGTTTGGTAAAGGAAAAGCCTGTAGAAGTGCATACAAAGGGTGGTGAAATTCTCCGAATTGACTTTAGCGAGGACTTAAGGGAAGTATTCCTTGAGGGTGCGGTCTGCAAGGTTTTTGAAGGCTTTTTCTCAGAAGAAGACCTGCTTTGCATGAGATAGCTCACAGATAGGCACAACATAGGAGCTTATAATTCTACCTATGGCACAGATAATAGTGGCGGAGCATGCGGGTTTTTGTTTTGGAGTGAGAAGGGCTATAAACCTTGCGGAAGAGGCGGTAAAGGATACACATTTAGGCGGAAAAGTCTTCAGCATGGGTCCCCTCATACACAACCCTCAGGAAGTTAAAAGACTTGAAGGCAAGGGTCTTATGCTTTTAGAAGATGAAAGCATGCTGGATGAAAACAGCACAGTGATAGTGCGTTCTCATGGCATACCACCACAGAAGGAAAGGGAGCTCCTTTCAAAGGGTGTAAGGCTTGTGGACGCTACATGCCCCTTTGTAAAGGCGGTTCATGAGGCGGTAGTAAAGCTCTGCAAAGAGGGATACTTTGTGGTGCTTGTGGGAGAGAAAAACCATCCAGAAGTGATAGGCACTCTGGGATACCTACAAGAGTGTGGTGGCAAAGGCGTGGTGGTGGAAAGCAAAGAAGACCTAAAGGCGGTTCTTGGAAAGGAAAAGGTTGGCATAGTGGCACAAACTACTCAAAACGAACAGTTTTTCAAAGAGGTGGTAGGTGAAATAGCCTTGTGGGCAAGGGAAGTAAAAGTGATAAACACCATATGCAACGCCACCTCTGAGCGTCAAGAGGATGTATACAAGCTTGCCCCACAAGTGGATGTGATGGTTATAGTAGGTGGGAAAAACAGTGGAAACACAAGAAGGCTTTATGAGATATCCAAATCTCTCAACCCTAACAGCTATCACATAGAAACACCAGATGAGCTAAGAAGGGAATGGTTTGAAGGAGCTCAAAAAATAGGTCTTACCGCAGGTGCGTCAACCCCTGACTGGATAATACAAGCGGTGGTAGACAGGATAAAAGAGCTTATAATTTAAACCATGAGACTTCTATTAACTCTCTTGCTACTTTTGAAGCTAAGCCTTGCCCAAGACCTATACACAGAGTTTATAAGGTCTCAAGTTAGAGAAATACCCCTCAACAAGGCTATCGTGGTAGGTAAAGGAAAAAGGGAGCTTATAACCTTTATAAACCCTGACTGTGGACACTGCAGGAAAGAGTGGCAAGCCCTAAGACCTCACTTAGACAAGGTAAAGGTCTATGTTTTTCTTTTACCTTTTAGGAGCTTTCCAGAAAGCTACGCCAAGTCTTATTACATAGCCTGCTCAAAGGATAAACTAAAAGCACTTGATGAAGTCCTATCTGGAAAGTTTGACGGAAGACCTCCACAGGTAAAGGAGTGTCCTCTTGTTTATGAGCACATAAAGATAGCGGAAAAGTTAAATGTGCGGGGAACTCCATACAACATAATACTTGGGAGCTACAAGGTTATAGAAGGCTATAGCCCAGCTCTCTTGGAACATCTTGGTATTAGATGATAGTAGTGGTTATGGGTCTTTCTGGCTCTGGCAAATCCTTCCTTGCAAGCATACTCCATCAGGACTTTGGCTTTGAATGGCTAAGGAGCGACCTAATAAGAAAGGAGCTTGCTGGTATAAAGCCCTATGAAAGTGCTAAATCTGGCTACGGTGAAGGTATATATTCACAAGAATGGACAAAAAGAGTTTATGAGGAAATGATAAGAAGGGCTAAAGAATTGGTCTGTAGTGGTAAAAATGTAGTGCTTGATGCAACTTTCCTTCAGGATTGGCAAAGAGAACTGGTAAGGAAAAACTTTCCAAATGCTATATTTCTGCTTGCCTACGCAGAAGACCAAATAGTAATAAAAAGGCTTAAGGAAAGGCGGGATATATCCGATGCGGACCTTGAGGTGTATCTAAGGCAAAAAGAAAACTTTGTTCCTCCTCCTTATGCTATACGCGTAGATACAAACAAAACCAGAAATGAGCTCAAGGCTGTCCTGCAGGAGATACTCCAAGGGTATGAGAAGAAAGACATTCAAGAGAACGCTCTATAGGATCTCCATTTTCTAATCTACAGTCAGGGTTTATGCCTTTATCTGTAGCCACAGGCTCACCACTTGGAAGTTTCATCTCAAAGGTTATAAGCCTTAACACATTACCGCAAGCGTCAAGCACATACATATTGCTCCCTACATACTTGCCTACCGTGTTTTCCCCCACTATAACCGCACCCGCATACCTTCTAAGCAAAGTGGCTACCAGCTCCGATGCAGAGGCAGTGTGTTTATTAACAAGCACAATAATTGGTTTATTAAAGCCCTGTCTGTTTGTAAACTGATATACTCCTAAGTTTCTCCCTCGCCCCTCAAGGTAAAACATAACACCTTCACCACCTATTAGCATATCCACAATACTTTTGGCTACAGAGATAAGCCCACCACCGTTATCCCTTAGGTCAAGTATAAGGACGTCTATGTTGTTGGCGTTGAATTTTTCCATAGCCTCCCTAAACTGCTCTACCGCAGGCTGTGTGAAGTTTACGAGCTTTATATATCCCACCTTTTTATCACCATACTCTATTAGCCTCACTTCTTCTATTACAGGCACAAGGAACTCTCCCTTCACCACACCTATCTCCATAAACAATCCATCCCTTATTATCTCAAGGTTTATAACTTCTCCCTTTCTTACCTCCCTTATAGCTCTTCTCCATTGGCTTTTATCGCTTATACCATTTATGGATACTATTAAATCGCCTTCCCTTACACCATACCGCTGTGCAGGAGAGTTTGGAAAAACCTTAATCACATACCCCCTGTCGTCCCACCGCACACCAAGACCCACCATCTTTGAACTTGAATACCAAAGCCTGTCTTCTTCCTGCCTTGTTATAGAAGTCCAACGGTCACCTATCTTTCTTAGATGTTCCATTAGCTCCTGCTCACTTTTCCACTGACTATCCTTTATCTTATCCCACCAAAGGTAATGTCTTTCCATAAGAGGGATAATCTTCTTTAATAGCTCCTCCCTCGGACAGTCTTCCCCTGCAAAGGATAAATGTAGAAGCAAAAGCACAAGTAGGAAAGACACACCCATGGAAGTTTAGTTAAAGAAATATAATTCTGTTGACAAAAACTTCAAGGGTTATAACTTATAAACACCTACCATTAACTTCCAAGGAGGCAAGGTATGTACTATGTGGCAGAGGTTATAAACGAGGAGTGCAGTAAGTATAACTGTAAGCAGTGCACCCTTTTCTGCCCTGAGCCAAATACCCTTATGTACAGTGATGAGGAGCATCATGCCTTTGTAGTGCAGGAACGATGTAAAGGCTGTGCTTTATGTGTATATGTTTGTTCAAACCTTCTAAAAAGAAACGCCATACACATGGTAATGCCTACAGTGCATGCGGAGAAGTAAGAGATGACTATAAGAGAAAAGGCTTGGACATATGAGGACTATCTCAGCCTTGAGGGAGAAAAAAGGTATGAGATAATTGACGGAGAGCTACTTGAAATGCCAGCACCAAGTCTAAAGCATCAAAAAATAGTAGGGACGCTCTATAGACTTCTTTCCCAGCATGTAGAAGAAAAAGCCTTGGGAGAAGTCTATATTTCTCCAGTGGATGTGGTTTTGTCTCCTTACCATGTGGTCCAGCCAGATATAGTGCTGGTCTTAAAGGAAAACTATCACACCCTTAAAGAGAACTCTATACATGGCTCTCCAGACCTTGTGGTGGAAGTGGTCTCTCCTTCTACCTTCAAAAGAGACACAGAGGACAAGAGAAAGCTGTATGCCAAGTATGGTGTAAAGGAGTATTGGCTTGTGTTTCCAGAGGAAAGGGTGGTGGAGGTGCTCACCTTGGAGGGAAATGAGTATGAGGTTTTCTCCCACGCCTTTGAAAGCGGAAAGGTTTGTTCAAAGCTTCTTGAAGATTTTTGCCTAAATTTAGAAGGTGTCTTTGGTGCAGTTGTAGAGAGGTAAGTTATGGCGGTAAAGGAAAAAGTTTGGACTTACGAGGACTATCTCAGCCTTGAGGAAGAAAAAAGGTATGAGATAATTGACGGAGAGCTACTTGAAATGCCAGCACCAAGTCTAAAGCATCAAAAAATAGTAGGGACGCTCTATAGACTTCTTTCCCAGCATGTAGAAGAAAAAGCCTTGGGAGAAGTCTATATTTCTCCAGTGGATGTGGTTTTGTCTCCTTACCATGTGGTCCAGCCAGATATAGTGCTGGTCTTAAAGGAAAACTATCACACCCTTAAAGAGAACTCTATACATGGCTCTCCAGACCTTGTGGTGGAAGTGGTCTCTCCTTCTACCTTCAAAAGAGACACAGAGGACAAGAGAAAGCTGTATGCCAAGTATGGTGTAAAGGAGTATTGGCTTGTGTTTCCAGAGGAAAGGGTGGTGGAGGTGCTCACCTTGGAGGGAAATGAGTATGAGGTTTTCTCCCACGCCTTTGAAAGCGGAAAGGTTTGTTCAAAGCTTCTTGAAGATTTTTGCCTAAATTTAGAAGAGATTTTTTAAGGAGGTAAACTATGGCAACACTTGGACCAGCAGGTTTTTCACCTTATCCAGTAGCGGTTTATGAAGGTGTTTTAAATCCTCCACCGGGCAAGGCTCTTATGTTTAATGAGATAGTGGACGAAGAGCTTGCCATGAGAGAAGCTGCAAAGGCAATGCTTACAAGACCAAACCCCACCATATTCCCAGGTCCTCAGGTCCTTTACGCTTGGAACGAAGAGGCTAAGGAAAAGGCAAAGTTAGTGAAGAAGATGGCACAGGTTCTTGGTGCAAAAATAATCCCCATGTATGACTACAGACCCAAATATCCTAAGATAAACCCAGCGGTGGAAATAAACCCTAACCATCCAAACCTTACCATATGGCACAACAAGATAAAGGCATGCATATTCATAGGCGTGCATTGCCACTATGCAAATGTTGCCTTGAAGATAATAAGGGCGGAGACAGACTGCTTTACCATAGCCATGTGTAGCATGGATGGACACGAAGATGCCATGATAACCCTCAGAGACCAACACTTGGAAGAGGTGGAAAAGTTCATAAGGATAGCAGAGGAGGTAAAAAGGGAGCTTGGAAAATGAAAACTCAAGACAAGGTCTGGACCTACGAAGACTACCTTAGCCTTGAGGAAGAGAAAAGGTATGAGATAATTGACGGGGAGCTATTTGAAATGCCAGCACCCAGCGTTAGACATCAAGAGATATCTGGTAGGTTGTATGTGAAACTTTTCAACCATATAGTGGAGAGCTCTCTCGGGAAAGTCCTTTACGCTCCTATAGACGTGGTGCTTTCGGAGAAGGACCTTCTCCAGCCAGACCTTGTGGTGGTGCTTAAGGAGAACTTGTCTATAGTTCAAGAAAGAGGCATCTTTGGTGCTCCAGACCTTGTGGTGGAAATTGTATCTGCCAGCTCTTACAAAAGGGACACAGAGGACAAAAAGAAACTATACGCAAGCTATGGTGTAAAGGAATACTGGCTTGTGCTTCCAGAGCTAAGGCTCATTGAAGTGCTTACCCTTCAAGAAGGCGAATACAGGGCTTTCTCCTTTGCCTGTGAAAGGGGCAAGGTGTGTTCAAAGGTGGTTGAGGGTTTGTGTGTGGAGTTGGAAGGAGTGCTACCATGATAGTGGAGAAGGTCTGGACTTATGAAGATTATTTAAGCCTTGAGGAAGAGAAAAGGTATGAGATAATTGACGGGGAGCTATTTGAAATGCCAGCACCCAGCGTTAGACATCAAGAGATATCTGGTAGGTTGTATGTGAAACTTTTCAACCATATAGTGGAGAGCTCTCTCGGGAAAGTCCTTTACGCTCCTATAGACGTGGTGCTTTCGGAGAAGGACCTTCTCCAGCCAGACCTTGTGGTGGTGCTTAAGGAGAACTTGTCTATAGTTCAAGAAAGAGGCATCTTTGGTGCTCCAGACCTTGTGGTGGAAATTGTATCTGCCAGCTCTTACAAAAGGGACACAGAGGACAAAAAGAAACTATACGCAAGCTATGGTGTAAAGGAATACTGGCTTGTGCTTCCAGAGCTAAGGCTCATTGAAGTGCTTACCCTTCAAGAAGGCGAATACAGGGCTTTCTCCTTTGCCTGTGAAAGGGGCAAGGTGTGTTCAAAGGTGGTTGAGGGTTTGTGTGTTGACCTTGAGGAGGTCTTTAGGTGATAAAAATCAGCTTGCTTATTATAGCCTTTTATAAATTTAAAACAAACTTCTACAGGAGGTAAGGTCATGCAAACATCTACCGAGACAGTTATATACAACAGGGCAGGACAGAGGGTAGTCTCACCCGACTACCTTCTTTTTGAAGCACCAAGGACAAAGCACTTTATGACAGGCTCAGAGGCGGTAAAGGAGGCGGTAAAAAGGGCTTCTGTAGATGCCTCTGTTTCTTACCCTATAACTCCTCAGTCTGAGGCGGCACATCTTATAGGTGAACTTTGGGTTGAAGGCTACGTGGGCGTATACTTTAGAGGAGAGTCCGAGTTTGGTGTTATGTCTGAAATAGCGGGTTGTGCTTTGGCTGGGGCAAGATGTATAACTACCACTTCTGGACCTGGAACTCTTAGGGCTTTTGAAAACTTTCCCATGTGGGCGGGGACAAGGATACCAGTGCAACTTGTCTTGATGGCAAGGGGTGTAAACGCACCACTTTCCATACAGCCTGATAACCTTGAAGTGAGCTTTTTGCTTGATACGGGTTGTATGATATGGTATGCGGAGAATGCGCAGGACCTTTTTGATATGATATTGGCTGGTTTTGTGGTGGCGGAACAGCCTTCTGTGCATGTTCCTCTCATAACGGTCGTAGATGGCTTTTTCGTTTCTCACACCCGTGAAGCGGTTATGCTCCCACCAGACGATATAGCCCTTCCACCCTATAATCCTTACAGAGCACCAATGCCTGTTATAGACGCGGAAGTGCCACCAGGAAGGTTTCTAAGAGACCCATTTGTGATGAAGTCCAACTACATCTCCTATGCAACCCATGCCAGCTGGCAGTGGGAAGTGAGAGCTGCCATTGAAAGGTCAAGACCCTTCGCTAAGCACTACCTTAGAGGTCTTATAGAGGAGTTTGGAGACCCCTCTGCGGAGCTTGTCTTTGTGGCTTGTGGCACTGCGGCTGCTCAGTCAAAGGAGGCGGTCAGGCTCTTGGAGGAAGAAGAAGGCATAAAGGCAAGAGTGGTAAAGCTAAAAACCATAAGACCCTTCCCCATAGAGGAGCTAAGGCAGGCGGTAAAGGGTGCTAAATACATCTTTGTGCCCGAGTTTAATGTGGTAGGATGGCTTGAAAGAGAGGTAAGAAGATATCTATACGGTCATTCAGATGCGGAAATCATAGGCGCACCAAGGGTAGCAGGTGGAATGACCATGCCTGCGGAGGTCATAGTCAAAGAAGTTCTTAAACTTACAGGAAAGGAGGTAAAGCATGTCATATAAGATCTACGAAATAAACGAAGAGTTTTTGGATGTGATGCCTCAGGAGATAAAAGACCTTCAGTTTAAGGCTACCTGGGGCAACCCCAAAAGGGGTGTTATGGACCTTCCCTATTCAAAGGAGCTAATAGAGGAGCACTCCCTGTGTGCGGGATGTCCCGAGTCCATGGCTCTAAGATACATCCTTGCCTCCTTGCCAAACCCAGAGGATACCATAATAGTTAACTCTACGGGATGCACCTCTTTGGTCTTTCCTCATATAGCCCTTCATACTGTCCACTCTCTCTTTGGAAACCAGAACGCAGTAGCTTCTGGCATAAAGCGGGTGCTTGAGTGGAGGTTTCCCGACAAGGTCAAAGATGTAGTGGTGATAGCAGGAGATGGTGCAACGGTGGATATAGGTCTTGATTGCACCCTTCAGTCCTTCTTCAGACAGGAAAAGATAACCACTATATGCTTTGACAACGAAGTCTACGCCAATACCGGTGGGCAAGAAAGTGGCAC
Source organism: Aquificaceae bacterium (assembly GCA_037722135.1). Lineage (NCBI taxonomy): Bacteria > Pseudomonadati > Aquificota > Aquificia > Aquificales > Aquificaceae > Pampinifervens > Candidatus Pampinifervens sericum. The sequence continues at coordinate 3,134 of JBBKAW010000101.1, read as the reverse complement.
AACAGTAAAGGGACATGTCTTTAAGATGGCACCAAAGGGTAAGCAATGGGAAAAGGTTCCTATGTGGCAACTTGCCATAGACTCTGGATGCCACTATGTGGCAAGGCTTACCGTGTCCTCTCCCAAAAGGGTAGAAACGGTCATAAAGAAAGCCATATACGTGGCAAGAGAAGTAGGACCCACATATGTGCATCTTTATACTCCTTGTATTCTTGAAATAGGTCTCAACTCCGACGATGGTCTTGACGAGATGAGGCAAAGAGACAAGGAAAGGTTTGCCTTCTTTGAGTATGTTTCTGAGCCTGCAAAGGAAGTAATTGAACGCAAAAAAGAGGAGGGCTTGTTATGACAAGGAGAAGGGTAAACATTCGTATGCCCGCCCTTGGAGGTCAAGGTGCAGTTACCGCTGCACACATAATAGCCACAGCAGCGGACTATGAAGGCTATTATGCAGTCTCTAACCCCTTCTTTGGTGCAGAGAAGAGAATGGCACCCGCAGAAAGTTATGCACGCATAGGAATAGAACCCATATACGACAGAGGTGAAGTGGTATACCCAGATGTTATCATGGTCTTTCACCCTCAAGTTATCACCATGGGTAAGTCCTATACCATGCCCTTCTACTCAGGCATAAAGAGAAAAGGTCTTATCATCATAAATACGGAGGAAGACCTGCTTACCGACGAAGACAAGGAAAGACTTGAAGAGCTTGAAGTAAAAGTCTTTAACTTTCCAGCCACCAAGTTTGCCATAGATATAGCAGGCACAGAACTTTCCACCAATATGGCTATGATAGGTGCTCTCTTTGGTGCTATAGGTAGGGTTAGCATCGAAGCCATTGAGGAAGGTATAAAGTCAAGGTTCCTCAAGAAGTTTGTAGCCTCTGGTGGAACCGCCTCTTTGGACTCCGCACTTGAGAGGAAGTTCAAGAAAAAGTTGGAGCTAATAGAGAAAAACCTCAACACCGCAAAGGCTGCATATGAACTTGCCCAAAGATGGGCACAGGAGCAAGGTCTTGAGCCTTTCCTTCCTCCTCCTCCCAAAAAGGTAGCGGTGTAAAGCCTTGGGGGGTCTTCCCCCTTTAACTTCTTACAGGCACTCCCTTTGAGGCTAAGTAGCCTTTAAGCTCTGGTATGCTTATCTCTTTAAAGTGAAAGAGAGATGCTGCAAGGCATGCGTCCGCACCACCAAGAACAAAAGCTTCATAAAAATGCTCCATTGAGCCAGCCCCACCCGAGGCTATAACAGGTATATTTACCGCTTTAGAAACAGCCTTAGTTAGCTCTATATCATAACCAGACTTCGTTCCATCCCTATCCATGGAAGTTAACAGTATCTCACCCGCTCCAAGACTTTCTGCTTTCTTTGCCCATTCAATAGCGTCAAGACCTGTGGGAGTTCTACCACCGTGTATGTAGACTTCCCAGCCGTTTCCCTTTCTCTTTGCATCTATGGCAACCACAATACACTGAGAGCCAAATTTCTTTGCACCCTCATAGATGAGCTGAGGGTTTTTCACAGCAGAAGTGTTTATTGAAACCTTGTCCGCACCAGCCTCTAAGAGTCTTCTCATATCCTCAAGGCTTGAGATACCACCACCTACGGTAAAAGGCATGAAAACCTCTTCCGCTACCCTCTTTACCACCTCAAGGGTTATCTTTCTGTCCTCCGCAGAGGCAGTTATATCAAGAAAAACCAGCTCATCCGCTCCCTGCTCTTCGTAAACCTTTGCCACCTCCACTGGGTCTCCCGCATCCACAAGGTTTAAAAACCTCACCCCCTTTACTACCCTTCCCTTGTCAACATCAAGACAGGGTATTATCCTCTTTGCAAGCATGTTAGCCTCTTTGGAGTTTTTTGTAGATATCACCAAGATATATGCGGTAGTATATGGGTCTGCCATGAGGACATGCTTCCTTATTCTCAAAGGAAAGCCACCACCTTAGGAGCTCTCTTGCCTTCTTTTGGTCAATCTTGTCTCCTGCCCTTATGGAAGACCTACAAGCTTTGTCCTCTTGCATCTTAAGAACCTCGTAATTATACCTTTCTGAAAGCAAGTGCTGGTCAAAGAAATATAGATAATCCCCCACCTTAGCCACTATTAGCGTGTTATCTATTATACCAATAAGCTCTGGCTCTGTTTTGTATTCCGCCTTTTTTTGAAACAGCATAACGGGTATATGCCTGTGCCTTGCCTCCAGAGAAGACTTTATGAGGTTTTTTAGACTACCTTCTTTGAGGATTTTCACCTCTGTTTTCTTAGGATGGACGTTTACATCCAAAAGGTATGGAGGCACTCGCACATAACAAAGCACCAAACCAGTCTTGCCCCACACTTTTCTAACATACTCAGAAAGGCTCTTGTTCTGCACAGGTCTGCCATTTACAAAAAGGAAAAGCTCTTTTCCCTCCCTGTTTACCGAGACTAAAAGGTCAACCCGAAAAGGACCATCCTCTCTTACTACGTGCTCCAACTTTATCTGAAAAAGTTCTTCCGCTCGTTCCTTTATATCCATAGCAGGCTTAAGATGGTATATATCTTTCCCCTCTGCCCGTAAGCGAAAGGCAGTTTTTGGGTTTGCCAAGGCAAGAGCCTTAAAAACTTTATATATCTTTCTCCTTTCCGTATCTTCCCTTTGAAGAAAGACCCTTCTTACTGGTAGGTTATAGAAAAGGTCATAAACTTCTACATGAGTGCCCACAGGCATACCAACAGGTTTTTCGCTTACCACCCTTCCACCTTCAACTTTTAGCTCTTTACCTACCTCCTCTTGGAAAAACCTTGACCTAAGAACCATCTTACTTACAAGGCTAATGGAGTGAAGGGCTTCACCCCTAAAGCCATAAGTGGAAAGGCTTTGGAGGTCTTCAAGGTTTCTTATTTTGCTGGTTGCACCGCTCATAATAGCCTTGTGTATGTCTTCTGAAGGTATTCCTATACCGTTATCTCGCACGCTTATGTATCTTTTGCCACCCTTTATTACTTCCACATCTACAAAGGTAGCACCTGCATCAAGGGAGTTCTCCATAAGCTCTTTGACGCATTCCGCTGGACTTTCTATAACCTCTCCAGAGGCTATGTGGCTCTTTACCTCTTCTGGCAGAAGATTTATACGCATAAGGATATAAGATAT
>JBBKAW010000100.1 GCA_037722135.1 Aquificaceae bacterium | reverse complement strand
TTACTAAAACCTCTGGGCTAAAGCTGTCTATGAGTTCTTTTATAAGGTCCTCAAGTTCCTTATGGGACATGTAGGATATTTTAACGTAAAGGCATTTATAAAGGCAGGATTGAATTTACCGTTGGTAAGCGTATATAATTTTAACCCTGCCATGTTAACCATAGCTATAGGTTCAGACCATGCGGGCTACCATTTAAAGGAAAAAATAAAGGAATATCTCATCTCAAAGGGTTATCAGATACTTGACTTTGGCACTCAATCCACAGAATCCACAGACTATCCTCTTTTTGCAAGGGAAGTGTGTCTTGCCATTCAGAGAGGAGAAGCACAAAGAGGTATACTAATCTGTGGCACAGGCATAGGTATGTCTATAACCGCCAACAAGTTTAAGGGTATAAGAGCTTCTCTTTGTTTTAATGAATACATGGCGCGCATGAGTAGAAAGCATAATGACTCCAATGTGCTGTGTCTTGGGAGCAGAGTATTGGGTGAGGATTTGGCTATTGCCATAGTGGATGTTTGGTTATCCACAGACTTTGAGGGCGGAAGGCACGAAAAAAGGGTAAGGCTAATAAGAAATATAGAAGATATGGTATAATAATTCCAAAGGAGGCTAAAATGGACATCCAGCAAGCAATGTATCCTAACATAACCCTCATTATCCAAGCAATTCTTTTCCTTGTGTTTACTGCCATAATAAGGAGCATTCTTGTAAAGCCTTACTCTCAGGTAATAGAAGAAAGGGAAAGACTTATTGAAAAAAACACACAAGAAGCAATAAGACTTAGGGAAGAAGCTCAGCGGTATATCCAAGAAGCTCAAAGCATCTTAGAGGAGGGAAGAAGGGAATCAAACCAAATACTTGAACAGGCAAGAAAAGAGGCAGAAAGGCTTAGGGTGGAGATACTCTCAAGGGTGGAGCAAGAAACCCAAGAGGAAATAGCCAAAGCGGTAGAAGAGATAAGAAAAAGCCTTGAGGAAGAAAAGAGCAAACTTGATGAGAGGGTAAAGGAAATAGCGGAGCTAATAACAAGTAAAGTCTTGGAGGAGGCGGCATGAGCGAAGGACATCACACTCTTGAGCTTATATGGAAAGCTCTTAACATCCTGGCTTTTCTTGGTATAGTCTACTACTTTGGCAGAAAGCCTATCTCGGAAGCTTTCAATAAATACTTTCATGCTTTGACAGAAAGGCTAATAGCTTCGGAGAAGGAGCTTTTACAAGCCCAAGAAGAGCTAAAAAGAGCTAAAGAAAGTCTGCAAGATGCTAAAAGAAGGTATGAGGAACAGCTTAAGATTTCTCAGCAAACCGCACAGACCATAAAGGAAGAGGAGGAAAAAAAGGCACAAGAAATAGCCAACAGGATAAGGGAGAAGGCAAAGGAAGTGATAGACATAGAGCTAAAGAAGGCAAAGGAAGAGCTACTTCGCTACGGTGCGGAGAGGGCATATCAGCTCTCTGTGGAGCTTCTAAAGGAAAGGTTTAAGGACGAAAAGGTGCAGACCGCATATATAGAGAAGTCCCTCAAAAATCTGGAGGCGAAAAGATGAAAGCACGTCCCGAGATAATAAGAAAAGTGGCAAAACTACTTTTGGAAAAGACACAGAAGGAGAGACAAGAACTCATAAAGGTATCACAGCTTTTGGAACTTCTATACAGACTCTACAAGTCAGAAAAGGATTTTAGGGGCTTTGTGCTAAACCCTACAATACCCAAAGAGAAAAAGCTCGCCTTTTTGAAAGGTCTTAGAGAAAGGTTTGGCATAGGGCAGAGCTTGGATGAAGTGCTTGAATACATACTGGACATAAATGCCATTCCCTCCCTTGGTGAGGTCAAAAGGGTCTACGACCACGAGGTGGAAAAACTCCTAAGGCTTAGCAAAGCTCTGCTTGTGTTGGCAAGAAAAGTAAGCGAGCAGGAGATAGAGAGGATAAAGCAGGTGGTAAAGAATTATACAGGTAGGGATTACGAGTTTGAAGTTATAGAAGACCCAGAGCTTATAGGGGGCTTTCTTTTGAAAACTTCCAGCTTTGTGCTTGATGCTTCTGTAAGAAGAGGGCTTGAGGGCATCTTGAGAGGTTGATATGGAGTATCCCAAGGAAAAGTTTGAAGAGCTTTCAAAAAGATTAAAATCTATGGCTATACCGCCAGAGGTGGATGTGGAACTACTACTGCCAGACAGAGACCAAGTGGAATATCCTACTGTGGTTATCACATACCTTGAGGGTGATGAAGAAGGTCCGCAAAAGGAGCTTGTTTTTAACGAGGCTTATTGGAACTCTCCTGTGGAGAACCTTTTGGGTGCAATTATGCACCAAGTTAAATCCCTTATGGAGGAGCTACAATCCTTTGAAGGAGAATAAAGGAGGTATAAGATGGAGAGGACGCTGGTTATAATCAAGCCAGATGCCTTTGAGAAGGGTGCTACGGGCAAAATAATTGACCGTTTTATATCCGAGGGCTTTAAGATTAGGGCTCTTAAGCTTTTTAGGTTTACCAGAGAACAGGCGGAAGGCTTTTATGCGGTTCACAGAGAAAGACCCTTCTTTGGAGAGCTTGTGGAGTTTATGACCTCAGGTCCTGTGGTTGCCATGGTCTTGGAAGGTGAAGATGCCATAAGAAGGGTTAGAGAAATAATAGGTCCTACAGACAGCAACGAGGCAAGAAAGGTGGCTCCTAACTCCATTAGGGCGCTCTTTGGCACCGACAAGGGCAAAAACGCAGTGCACGCTTCGGACTCCAAAGAGTCTGCGGACTACGAAATACCCTTTATCTTTTCACAACTTGAGATAGTCTGAAGCACGAGCTCTTTTAAGGCTTGTATATACGTGGGGTGTGTCTTGAGAGTTGGAATTCTAACAAAGTCCACACCCCTTTCCCTTGCCATGTTTCCATAAAGATAGTCAAGCTCATACAAGGTTTCTGAGTGTTCGCAGGTAAAGGAGACAGGAATAACCGCTATCCTCTTTATACCTGAGTTAATAAGTTCTTCTAAGAGTTTATCTGTAAAGGGTTCAAGCCACTTGGTGGGTCCCACCTTGCTTTGATAGCCAAGAGCATGCCTTACACCCGGAAAGTGTTCCATAATAAGCCTTACTGTCTCTTCCGTTTGCCTTTGGTATGGGTCTCCTTCCTTTATGATACTAACTGGAAGGCTATGGGCGGTAAAGAGAAAGAAGTATTCCTGCCAGTTTGGTAGATGTTCCTTTATGTTCTCTACCATAGCTCTTATGTAGGTGGGATGGTTGTGATAACAGTTTATTCTATGGATAGGTAAAGTAGAGGGATAAAAGTATGGGTTTTCTTGACCCTTTAGGGTAGTTAAAGAAAAGTGCTTTCCTGAGCCTTTTAGTCTTCTAAAAACCCTGTCAAACTCGTTAAAGGAAGAGCCTGTGGTGGTCCTGCTGTATTGGGGATAGAGGGGCAGTAGCACTATCCTCTCAACGGGGTAAGATAAAAGCTCGCTGAGAGCTTCTTCTGTGAGAGGATGCCAGTAGCGGAGGGCAACCACTACCTTGAAGCCTTCTCCAAGGGCTTCCTGCAGAGCTTTTGCCTGAGCCTGGGTTTGTTCCCTTTGTGGAGATTTTCCACCCATTATTTCGTAATAGTGCCTTGTTTTCTTAGCTCTAAGCCTTGAAATGAGCCAAGCAAGAGGTTTTTGAATAGGTCTTGGAAACCTTATTATGTCGTGGTCAGAAAAGAGGTTATAGAGAAAGGGCTGTATGGCAGATAGGCTGTCTGGACCTCCCATGTTAAAAAGGACTACTCCAACCATAGGAAAATCATAACAGCTCTCTTAGGTTTATTCTGCCCTCATATATTGCCTTTCCAACCACCACTCCTTCCACTATAGACATGAGCTTTTTTACGTCCTCAAGGCTTGCCACACCTCCAGAGGCAAGCACGGGTTTTTTTGTATAGCCTTTAAACTCCACATAAGGTTTTGTATCCACACCCTCAAGAGTGCCATCCCTGTCTATGTTGGTGTAAAGATAACCCCATATGGGTGTGTTTTCGTATCTTAGAGCCAGCTCCTGTGGGCTTGTAGAGCTCTCCTCCTTCCAACCACCTACCGCCACCTTTCCACCCTTTGAATCCACAGCCAATATAACCCTTTCTGGGAAGAGCTCCACCATCTTTTCAAAGGTTCTTGGCTCTCTTACTGCCAAAGTGCCAACCACAAAAAACTCTATTCCTTCCTCGTGCAAGACCTTACAGGTTTCCACGCTTCTTATACCACCGCCAACCTCAATAGAGCCGGAAAAGGCTTTCCTTATGAGCCTAATGGAAGGGAGGTTCACTGGCATACCTTCAAGGCTTCCGTCAAGGTCCACCACATGAAGTCTTTTAAAACCAAGCTCCTCAAAGAGCTTTGCCATATCCTCGGGAGAGCTTGAGTAGACCTTTGTCTTTTCAAAATCTCCCTTAAAAAGCCTAACGACCTTTCCTTCCTTTAGGTCAATGGCGGGTATTATAAAGTTCTTCATAACAGCTGAGGTTTTCCTAAATAAAAGCCTTGTGCCATATCTAATTTGGGGTTTAGGCTGTAAAATATTATAGCAATGAAAGGCATTAGGTCAACCACCATACTTGCGGTGAGGAGAAATCATATAACGGTTATGGGTGGTGATGGGCAAGTGACTCTTGGGTCTTCTGTGATAAAGCACAGCGCGAGGAAAATAAGGAAACTTTACAAAGATAGCGTTCTGGTAGGATTTGCTGGTTCTGCGGCGGATGGACTTGCCCTTATGGAAAGGCTTGAAGGGAAATTGGAAGAGTTTAGAGGAAACCTTCTTAGAGCCTGTGTGGAGCTTGCAAAGGATTGGAGGATGGATAGAAGTCTAAGAAGGCTTGAGGCTCTTTTGCTTGTAGCGGATAAAGAACGTATGTTGCTTCTCTCTGGCAACGGAGATGTAATAGAGCCAGACGAACCCGTGCTTGCCATAGGTTCTGGTGGAGACTATGCAAGGGCTTCCGCCTTGGCTCTTTACAGAAACACAGATATGTCCGCAGAGGATATAGTCAGAGAATCTCTCAAGATAGCAGGTGAGATTTGTATATACACTAACCAGAGCTTTATTATTGAAAAACTTGAATAGTTAAACCTTTTCTATGAGATTTTGGATAATTTTCTCTAACTGCCTCACATAAATTTCCACATCTTTTAAAAGTTTTTCACACTCCTCTCTATCAATGAAGTCTCCTATAACATCGTAGTCTGCCCTTTGCCTCATATACATCGCTTGGTCGTATATCTTTGAAAGGCTAACATACTTCTTTTCTTTAAAAAGATACGGATTCATCAATTGCCTCACGCCTTTATGTGTTTGAGGGTCTTCTCCCAAGAGAAATAGATAGGCTTTAGAAGAGTGAAAGACTGAATAGTAGGCTTCATGAACTGCAGGTGGATACATTCCAATTTCAAAAAGCTGTTTTGCTCTTTGCAGATGTCTTTGGGCTTTGGATAAATGCATATCTGCATACTTTAACTTACTACTTTCTGAAAATCTCTCCTTTTCCTCCACCCTTACTTCTCCGTATATGCGTATTATTGGTCTTATTGTAAGGTCTTTTAACTGGTTTTCTTTCACAAAGATAGGACTTATGAGTGTGTTATATAGGTTGTTGTATTTGGTGATGATTTCCATCGCCTTTTGTTTATCAATATCCGTCCAATTTTCTGGAACTATAACAAAAACATCCACATCCGAACCTGAGTGAAAATCTCCTCTTGCATAAGAACCAAAAAGTAAAAGTGAAAGGCTCTTATTTGTAGACTTTTCTATCTCCTTCCCGAGTTTTCTCAAGATGCCTTTTAGCTTCTTCACCAAAAGCGTCATGGTTTAAAATTTATAGCATGTTTAGGAAAGTTCTTGTTGCTAACAGGGGAGAGGTGGCTCTTAGAATAATAAGGGCGTGTGAGGAGCTTGGTATAAAGACTGTTGCCATATACTCAGAGGCGGATACTAAATCCCTTTATGTGAAAAAGGCGGATGAGGCTTACCTAATACCCGGCGACCCTATAAGAGCCTATCTTGACTACGCGAGAATAGTAGACCTTGCCAAGTCTATAGGTGCGGATGCCATACATCCGGGCTATGGTTTTCTTGCGGAGAACGCAGACTTTGCTCGTTATTGCAAGAAAAAGGGCATAACCTTCATAGGACCTTCTCCAGAGCATATTGAGCTCTTTGGAGACAAGGTAAAGGCAAAACAGGCTATGCAAAAGCTTGGCATTCCCACCATACCTGGGTCTCCGGAGCCTCTAAGAAACTACGAAGATGCCATGCATTATGCAAAGGAGATAGGTCTTCCTGTAATCCTTAAATCCGCCTACGGTGGTGGTGGTAGGGGTATGAGGGTGGTGCACAGCTTTGAAGACCTGCCAAGGCTTTTTGAATCTGCCTACAGAGAGGCGGAAACCTTTTTTGGAAAAGGAGACCTTTTTGTGGAGAAGTATTTAGACAACCCCAAGCATATAGAAGTTCAAATCTTGGGGGACATGTATGGTAATGTGGTTCACTTGGGCGAGAGGGACTGTTCTGTGCAAAGAAAACATCAGAAGATAATTGAGATTACTCCATGTCCTGTGCTTCCACAGGATATAAGACAGAAAATGCTGGGGCTTAGCGTAAAGGCTATGATGCAGGTGGGCTACTATAGTGCAGGGACCTTAGAGTTTTTGGTGGACCTAAAAAGTGGGGAGTTTTACTTTATAGAGATGAACACTCGTCTTCAGGTGGAGCATACCATCACAGAAATGGTAACGGGCATAGACATAGTGGAAACCATGATAAGGATTGCTATGGGCGAGCCACTGCCTTTTACGCAGAGCGATATTACCTTTAGAGGGTATGCCATTGAGTTTAGGATAAATGCGGAAGACCCAAAGAGGGGTTTTGCACCCGCTCCCGGTAGGATAACCGCCTACTACTCACCGGGTGGTCCTGGTGTAAGAATGGACTCTGGCGTCTATAAAGACTATGTGATACCACCTTACTATGATTCCATGATAGCCAAGATGAGCGTTTGGGCTCTCACTTGGGATAGGGTGTTGGCAAGGGCAAGAAGGGCTATAGATGAGTTTATTGTGAGAGGAGTTCCCACCAACATACCCCTACATAGGGAGATAATAAGAGACCCAGACTTTATATCTGGCACTTTTGGTATAAGGTTCTTAGAGGAAAAATTGCCTACATACGATTTTGAGATAGAAGGTGAAGAAGACCCAGAAAGCCTTGCACTTGCCATATCCGCCGCAATCGCCGCATACTACGGGCTATAATCTACAGACCTTCCCTTGCTTTCAAAACCAAGGGGACTGACCACCTTTACCGTAAAGGTTGTTTTCCCCTTTGGAAGTTCCGTTTCAAAGGCAAAGCCTGTGGTCCTTCCTATCTCTTCGCCGTTTCTATATATAACAAATTCTCTGTAGTCCTGTTCGTAAAACCATACAAGATATAGAGCCTCTTTTCCCTCTCTTAGCTCAAGCCCTTCAACCTCAGGCACGGTGGGTGGTGGTTTTGGCTTTACACAAAATTCCACAGGTTGGCTTTCCATATTTCCCCTAATGCCTGTAATGGCATAACACCTCTCCCAGTAGTCTCTTTCTAACCTTATGGATTCTCTAAAGGTTTTGGCATTCTCAAGGGACAGGGAGCTATCTCTGAGGTTGTATAGCCTGTAGGCTTCAAAGTTAGAAGGGTAAACCTCTACAAAGGCTTCGCCCTCTGATATTTTCAAAGAAGGCTTTTCTTCAAGAGCACCACCCACGCAAAACTTCTTTGAAGATTCTCCAATCCTTTCCACTACAAAGCAGAAGGGTCTTTCTTCTTCTCTTACCCAGTAATCGCCTTGTCTTTCAAAGCCCTTTATTTGCACCTCTCCAGAAAGACTTCTTACATAAACCTTTTGTCCTATCCTTCTAATCTCAACCTCTGGAGCCTTTAGCACTTCTGGGTTTGCCTTGATGCCACAGCCTACTAAAAGGAAAAGGAATGGTATTAGTCTTTTCATTTAGGAGGTCCAGACTCCTTCTCGTAGGGCCAAAGGATTATCCCCCCTGAGAGGTTGTAGGCTTCGTAGCCCATGTGCCTAAGAAAGTATACCGCAAAGGCACTTCTTTCACCGCTCCTGCAGTAGACTATGTAGGTTTTATCCTTAGGAAGGTCCTTATAGGCGTATCTAAGCTCATCAAGGGGTATGAGTATGGAATTAGGTATTCTAAGTTGCACGTGCTCCTGCGGTGTTCTAACATCAAGAAGGACTACATTATCCCTTTGAAGCATCTCCTTTGCTTCTTGAGGTCCAACCTCTGGCACTTGAAACATCTTAACCTCCCTAAATTGTTAATTATATTCTAAAAAGCCTCATGCTCAAGTCAAGCCATCTGGCGGAGTGGGTTATTGCACCGCTTGATATAAAGTGAACGCCTTCTATGGCATAGTCCTTTATGTTTTGAAGGTTTATATTCCCAGATACTTCCACCATAACTCTGTCCTTTGTTAAGGCTACCGCTTTTCTTACTTCCTCTGGACTAAAATTATCAAGCAATACCATATCAACACCACACTGCAGAGCCTCTTGGAGCTCTTGGAGATTTTCCACCTCCACCTCAATTTTGTAGACTGGACTTATCCTTTCTCTAACCCTTTTGACCGCTTCTGTTATACTACCCGCTATGGCTTTATGATTGTCCTTTATTAACACCATATCGTAAAGGGCATACCTGTGATTAAGACCACCACCTACCCTCACTGCGTATTTTTCAAAGTATCTCATACCGGGCGTAGTTTTCCTTGTGTCAAGTATTCTTACTCCAGTTCCCTCAAGAGCTTTAACAAACTCCCGCGTTAAAGTTGCTATCCCGCTCAGTCTCTGTAAAAGATTAAGAGCTACCCTCTCACCCATCAAAAGCAAGTTGGCAGGAGCTTCTATTACCAAAATTTCATCCCCCTTAGAAAACTCTTCCCCATCCTTCATTGCATATATTAGCTTTATTTCCCCCAAGAGCTGAAACACCCTAAGAGCAAAGTCTATTCCAGCAAGGACTCCACCTTCCTTTGCCCTTATGACCCCCCTTGCCCTCTCACCTCTAAATACGCCTTCTGTGGTTATATCTCCCCGTCCCAGGTCCTCTTCAAGGAATCTTAACAAGAAGTTATCTACCATAGACTATAATTTTAATAGGAGGGAATTATGAAAATAGTGTTTGTTGCCTCGGAAAGTTCCGCCTTCGTGAAGGCAGGGGGTCTTGGAGATGTGGTTCACTCCCTTGCAAAGGCACTTATAAGGCTTGGACACACCCTTTATGTGATAATGCCAAGATACTCAAAGGTCAAGGTAGAGCCCAAAAATGTCTCAAAGGGAAAGATATTTTTCAACAACCATTGGGTAGAGTTTGGAATACTTGAAGAGATAAAAGACCATGTGAGATATTACTTTTTGGACTATCCTGAATATTATCAAAGGGAACACATATACTCAACCCCGAAGGGTGAATATGAAGACAACCCCCTTAGGTTTGGCTTTCTCTCCTTGGCAAGCCTTGAAGTCATAAAGAGCCTGCAACTGAACCCCGACATTATACATTTACACGACTGGCATACGGGACTTGTCCCCCTGTATAAGAAAATACACTATCCAGAGTTAGATCCTATCCCCACTGTGTTTACCATACACAACGCCCTCCACCAAGGCATATACGACCCACACTTCTTGCCCCTTTTGAACCTACCTTGGGAGCTTTACCATCCTTTTACAGGCATTGAGTTCTATGGAAGGATAAACTTTCTAAAGGCTGGTATAGCCTTTTGTGATGTTTTGACTACTGTAAGCCCCTCCTATGCGGAGGAGCTAAAGCAATACGCTTATGGGCTTGAGGGTCTTATAAGGGAGAAAAAATACTTCTTTGGTATCTTAAACGGCATAGACTACGAGGTTTGGAACCCCGAAACTGATAAGTTTATAAAATACCACTACAGTCAGAAAACCTTTCGTAGGGGTAAATCGCGCAACAAAAAGCATTTAAAAGAGACCTTTGGACTTAAAACTCCTAATGATAGACCTCTTGTTGGAATGGTCTCAAGGCTTACCGCACAGAAGGGTCTTGACCTCGTTCAAGGTATAATATGCGAAGCGGTTAGAGAAGGGTTTGACTTTGTCTTTCTGGGTTCTGGTGAGGAAAAGTATCAGGATATGCTAATAGAGTTCATGAAAAAACATCCAGAAAGTGTAAGAGTGAGGATAGAATACAACGAGGAGCTCGCTCACAAGATATTCGCAGGTGCGGATATGTTTCTAATGCCCTCTTTGTTTGAACCCTGTGGCATATCTCAGATGATAGCCATGAGGTATGGCACTGTGCCTATAGTGAGGTCAACAGGAGGTCTAAAAGACACGGTGGTGGACTTTGTGGAAAACCCACACGAAGGAAACGGCTTTACCTTTGAAGAATACTCAAGCAAAGACCTTATGCATGCCCTTTTAAAGGCAAGAGTCTACTACGATATGCATACCTGCGACCACTCAAAGGAATGGCAGGAGATAATAAAAAGATGCATGGAAAAGGATTTTTCTTGGGAGAAGAGTGCCAGGGAATACGAAAGGATATATTCTACCGCTATAATGCTAAGGAAATATGATTCTTAGTCTTGAGGAGCTTTTAAGGGTTCTTGAGCCTCTTAGAGAGGAAAAGAGAATAGTCTTTACTAACGGATGCTTTGACATAATCCATGCGGGACACGCTCATTACCTTTCAAAGGCTAAGAGCTTTGGTGATATATTGGTGGTGGGTTTAAACTCTGACAGCTCCATAAGGAAAATAAAGGGTCCAAAAAGACCTATAATACCCCAACATATGAGGGCTTACTTGCTTGATAGTCTCAAGCCAGTAGACTATGTGGTTATCTTTGAAGAAGACACACCCATAGAACTCATAAGGGCTATAAGACCCCATGTGCTTGTAAAGGGTGCGGACTGGCAGGTGGAAAATATAGTGGGTGCGGACTTTGTGCTATCTTATGGTGGGAAGGTGGAGAGGGTTGAGTTTGAGTTTGACATTTCTACCTCTAAGATAATTGAGAGGATATTAGACCTCTACAGAGAAGAGGAAAGGTGAGATTCTATTGCTTGGTCAAGCTTTGTAATGAGCTCCTTGCTTACCCTTAGTCTTTCAAGTTTTTTTAGGGACCGCTCTTCTATCAACCTCTTCACAAGGCCTCTGAGCCTTTCCTCAAAGATATCTTCCTTATACAGTCCCATGTGTTTCAAAAACTCCAACTTAAACCTCAAAAGAAAAAGGTCATGGTTTTCTGGGTCCATGCTTATGTAAAAAAGTAGTATATTGAAAAGCTCAGGGTCATATTGAAGAAACCATCTTTCCACAAAAAGTGCGAGAGAATTCATCCAAACATACCTTTTATAGTCTTGAAGGGAAAGATAGGATAAAAACTCCACTTCAAGTAGGTCTTGGAGGATTATGACGTTTCCTGTTTGCTTGTATACTATGCTTACAAAGTTAAAGGGCTCTGTATAACCCAAAAGTCCACGCTTCACTCTAAACCCGTTTGGCACTAAGACCTTTGCAATTCCACACGTTCCGTAAACCTTTAAGATTACGTCCTCATCACCTGCTCTATACCTCTTGAGAATAAGAAAACTACCTTTTGCGGACATGTGCTATAATTATAAGTCTCTTAAAACGTGTGCCATGCCTACACTTTTTAGAAAGCCAAGGGAGATAAGGAATTATCTGAAGTCTGTAAGGTGTGACAGCAAGCAGAGTATAGGCTTTGTCCCCACTATGGGCTACCTTCACGAGGGACACAGAAGGCTCATAAGGGAATCAAAGATACAAAACGATATAACGGTGGTAAGCATATATGTAAATCCCCTTCAGTTTGGTCAAGGAGAAGACTACGAAAGATATCCCAGAGACTTAGAAAGGGACATAAGCATATGTGCGGAAGAGGGTGTGGATGTGGTTTTTGCTCCCTCCGATGAGGATATGTATCCAGAAAAGCCTCTAATAAACATTGAGATTAAGGGACTAACGGACATACTGGAGGGTAAATTTAGACCAGGGCACTTTAACGGCGTGTGCACCGTAGTGCTTAAGCTCTTTAATATCATCCAGCCAGACAGGGCATACTTTGGAGAGAAGGACTATCAACAACTCAAAGTGGTTCAAAGGCTTGTAGAGGACTTGAGTTTGCCTGTGGAAATCGTGCCAGTTCCCACAGTTAGAGACCCAGACGGGCTTGCTCTTAGTTCAAGAAACACATACCTTTCCCCCGAAGAGAGAGAGTCCGCTCTTTCCCTCTATAGGTCTTTTCTCCTTGCGGAAAAACTTTTTAAGAGTGGCAACACCGATGCAAACCTTCTAAAAGAAGCTATAAGGGAGTTTATACTAAAGCATCCACACGTAAAGGGGATAGATTATGTGGAGATAACCGACCAAGACCTAAAACCTGTTAGCGAAGTAAAGATAGGTGATAGAATTCTTCTTGCGGTGTGGGTAGGTAGCACAAGGCTTATAGACAATTGGAGGTTAGGTGATGCACAAGTATGAAGGTCTTTTAAAGGCGGAAGGTTTTAGCTTTGGTATAGTGGCAAGCAGGTTTAACCATCTTCTTGTGGATAGACTTATAGAGGGAGCTATAGATTGCATACTCAGACACGGAGGAAGCGAAGAAAACATACATCTTGTAAGAGTCCCGGGCTCTTGGGAACTTCCAATTGCGGTAAAGGAGCTCATAAACAAAAAGAAGGTGGACGGTGTTGTTGCACTTGGAGTCCTCATAAGAGGACAGACCCCGCACTTTGATTACATAGCCAGCGAAGTTGCAAAAGGTCTTGCCATGGTAAGTCTTGAGACGGGCAAGCCTGTTAGCTTTGGTGTGATAACCGCAGACACCTTAGAGCAAGCCATTGAAAGGGCTGGGACAAAGCAAGGCAATAAGGGCTGGGAGTCCGCATTAGCCCTTATAGAGATGGTAAACCTTCTGAGAAGTCTTGAATGATATACAAACCTAAAGCGAGAAAGGATGCCTTTTTAGTCCTCTACCAGTGGGATATGAAGGGAGAGCCAATAGAATCTTTGGTGGAGGAATACATATCCGCAAACCGTATAAACATCTCAGACCAAAGAAGATATATAAGAAAATTGGTTAGAACATACATGAATAATTCCACAGACATTGACAAGCTCATAGCGGAGCTTTCGGAAAAGTGGGACATAGACAGGGTAGGCTACATAGAGAGAAACTTACTTAGGATAGCCTTTGCAGAGTTTTTGTATATAGGTGTAAAAAATCCAAAGCTTACCGTATATGACTATGTAAAATTGGCACAAAAATATGCAGGCAAAAAATCCGCAAAGTTTATAAATGGTATATTGGGAAGGTTAGTAAGGGAAAAACTCGGTGAGGCTTAAGATTTGTCTCCTTCTTTCACTTCTTGACCTTTAACTTCCTTTACCTTCTCTTCCTCACCTGAGAATGCTTTTTTGAAGTTTCTTATGCCTTCACCGAGGGACCTTCCTATCTCTGGAAGCCTGCTTGCTCCGAACAGAATCATAACTACAACCAGTATAAGAAGAATCTCTGTGAAAGAAAACTGTGGTATCATGCCTGCTCCTTTTTCTCTGGCTTTTTCTCCTCTTCTGTTTCACCTGAGAGGGCTTTCTTGAAGTTCCTTATACCTTCACCCAGACCCTTACCGAACTCGGGCAATTTTGATGCGCCAAATATAACAAGGATTACAAGAAGTATAAGCACTATCTGCCAAGGCAATGGAAAGTGCATGTTTTTACCTCCTTGACTTTTAATTATATGCCTACCCCTTGACAAAGACAAGAGAATGGCTTATGATTAACTCAGGGTAAGTAAAGAAAGGGAGGGTACCTACCTTTCTTGCTTGCTCAGTAATAACTTTTTAGGAGGTTTTGTCCCATGCCACTTACAGGCACAGTCAAATGGTTTAGCAAGGAAAAGGGTTATGGCTTTATAACCCGAGATGACAATCAAGGGGATGTGTTTGTTCACTTCTCCGCCATACAGCAAAGAGGCTTTAAAACCCTTGAGCAAGGACAAAGGGTTGAGTTTGAAGTGGAACAGGATACAAAGGGCTTAAGGGCAAAGAACGTAAGAGTTTTGTCTTAAACCTTCCCCCCTTCGGGGGGCTATAATTAATCTTTATGCGGATTTACGACCTTTATGAAGGCAAAGACTATCAAATAGTCCCCACTCTGGATAGAATAGAAAGGGCGGTAAGCTATCTTTCCTTTAAACCTTCCTATATTTCCCTTCAAATAGGTGGAACTAACGGGAAGGGTTCTACCTGTGCCTTTGCTCAAAACATACTTAGGCATCATGGCTACAAGGTAGGATGGTTTGTGTCTCCCCATCTTTTTGAGGAGCGAGAAAGGTGGAGGATAAACGGAGAGAAGATATCTGAGGAGAGGCTCTCTGAGTATGTAAAGGAGCTAAAAGGGGTCTTTGAGAGGTTTGAGCTTACATACTTTGAAGCCTGCACTCTTGTAGCACTACTATACTTTGAAGAGGAAGGAGTGGATTTTGCGGTTTTTGAGGTGGGGATGGGTGGAAGGTGGGATGCTACAAAGGTTTGCCAACCTGAAGTATGCGTAATAACCAACGTGCAAAGAGACCACACAAAATGGCTCGGAAAAGACTGCGAAAGTAGAGCGGTAGAAAAGCTGGGTATATACAGAAGGGGAAAGCCCTTAGTTTTGGGAAGCATGAGGTATCCACTTTACACGAAAGCCCTTGAGCTATGCGATATAAGGGACCTATGGGTGGCAGGTATAGACTTTTTTTCTGCGGGAAGGGTTGAGGGGACAAGGACCATATTAGACTTTTATCAAGATGAAAAAGTGGAGCTTAGAAATGCAGAGCTTGGTCTGTGGGGTAAGTATCAAATAGACAATGCAAGCCTTGCCATAAAAGCTGTGGGGCTTTTGATTGATTTGAAAGAAGAGCCTCTCAAAAAGGCACTAAGGGACACAAGGTGGGAAGGAAGGATGGAGGTATTAAGGGAAAAGCCTTTACTTTTGCTTGATGGAGCTCACAATCCAGACGGTGTGGCAAGGGTTGTAAAGGAAGTAAAAAGGCACTTTGGAAGCCTTACGCCTGTTTTTACCGCCCTTAGGGATAAGGAGTGGGAGCTTTCTCTTTCTTACCTAAGAGAGCTTTCAGAGAGGGTCTACTTGGTTCCCTTAAAGCATCACAGAGGTGAAGATTTGACAAAGCTATACGAAAAGGCAAAGGAAGTGGGCTTTAGAGAAGTGCTTTTTCTTGATAGTGCGGAGCAGGTCCTGGAAATAAAGGAAGACTTATTGGTTCTTGGCTCTCTATATCTTGTGGGTGAAGTAAAGGAGAGTTTGGAAAAAAGCAGGATGATATGAGGGTTAGGTTTGTAGGGAGCTTTTTTGAAAATTTTCCAGAAGATGAGCTAAGGCATGTGGTCTTTGTGGGAAGGTCAAACGTGGGAAAGTCCTCTTTGATAAACATGCTCGTAGGGCAGGACATAGCAAGAGTAAGCAAGGAACCGGGTAGAACAAGAGCTATAAACTTTTTCCTGCTTGAAGAGTATGACCTATACCTTGTAGACTTGCCGGGTTATGGATATGCTAAGGTTTCAAAAAGGCTAAGGGATGAATGGAAAAGGGTCATAGAAAACTACTTCCATACCTGCTGGAGGAATATAAAGCTGGTAGTTCTGCTCATTGATAGTCTTGTAGGTCCTACAGAGCTTGATATGGAAAGCATCCAATGGTTACAGAGCCTTAGACTTCCTTATGTCATAGCTCTTACCAAGTGCGACAGAGCAAGCCAAAAGGAGATTAGCTCAAGTCTAAAGAGGTTAAGGGAAGTGTCCGACGCAGAGGTGGTCTTGACCTCTTCAAAGGAAGGCAAGGGCAAAAGGGAGCTTTTGAAATATGTTCTCAGTTAAGGCACCCCAGACAGAACTAATCGGAAAAACCTTGCGGATAGTCAAAAAATATTCTCTCAATACTGTTTGTGAAGAATCTCTCTGTCCCAATATGGGAGAGTGTTTTTCAAAGGGAACCGCAACCTTTCTTATATTAGGAAATGTTTGCACAAGAGCCTGTAAGTATTGCCATGTATCTACTGGAAAGCCAAAACCACCAGACCCCTCAGAACCAGTAAGACTTTATTATGCGGTAAAGGAGCTTGGGCTAAAACACGTAGTGATTACTTCTGTAGACAGGGATGACTTGCCAGATTACGGTGCGGAACACTTTAAAAGATGTGTGGAGTTTTTAAAGTCCA
>JBBKAW010000099.1 GCA_037722135.1 Aquificaceae bacterium | reverse complement strand
GTGGATAAATGTCCACAAAAGGGAGATTTATTCATGCTAAGGGATACTCCACATCGCTAAGCCCTCTCTCTTCACCCTTTGCCAAAGAGCCAAAAAGGTATACTTCGCTAACATTTTCCAGCTCGCTCTTCATACTCTCAGCCAAGTCTTTGAGAAAGCTCAGGAGCTCATCCTTCCTTATGTATATGAGCTTTGCACCATTGCAGGATATTATTGCACGCATCTATTGCCTCCCGTGCCTCTTCCTCTGTGTAATAGTCAGAGGGTTTGCCTGCAGGCAGACCATTGGGATATCTCGTTGGTATGTAATACAGGTCAAGGCTCTTAGCGCATCTTTCCACTTCCCTTGGTATGTCAAGCCCTGCCTGTTTTAAAGACTGTAAAAGGGCAAGCAGGGAATACCCCCAGAGTTCAAAGCCTTTATGCATGCAGAGTGCTTCGTCCCTGAGTGCTTGCTCCCACCAGTCTTTCCATCGGTTCATGGACTATACTATAACAGAGGGATGAGGATTTTTTACGACTTTTCTCTTATAACCGACTACGATGTATACCTTTTTAAAGAAGGCTCTCACTGTAGGCTGTATGAAAAGCTGGGCTGTCATCTTTTTGAGGATGGTGCCTATTTTGCGGTATGGGCTCCCCATGCGGAGCAGGTTTTTGTCTTTGGAGATTTCAACCACTGGGACAAGCACTCCCTGCCTTTGAGGAAAAGAGAGGATGACTCTGGTATATGGGAAGGCTTTGTAAAAGGTGTCAAAAAGGGTCAAAGGTATAAATACCACCTTTATACTTCGTGGGGCTACTGGACAGATAGGGCAGACCCCTTTGGCTTTTTTCACGAAACTCCACCCTTGACCGCCTCTATCGTATGGGAACTAAGTTATGAGTGGCACGATGAAGAGTGGTTAAGGAAAAGAAGGGACCTAAACCATCACAGGTCCCCTATTAGCATATACGAGGTTCATCTTGGTTCGTGGAGAAGAGTGCCAGAAGAGGGAAACAGATGGCTAAGCTACAGAGAGCTTGCACCTCTTTTGGCAGAGTATGTAAAGGAAATGGGTTTTACCCACGTGGAGTTTCTACCTGTGATGGAGCATCCCTTTTATGGGTCTTGGGGCTATCAAATAACAGGCTACTTTGCACCCACTTCACGCTATGGCACGCCTCAAGACTTTATGTATCTTGTGGACTATCTCCATCAAGAGGGTATTGGAGTTATCCTTGATTGGGTTCCCTCTCACTTTCCCACCGATGGGCATGGGCTGGCATACTTTGATGGGACCCACCTTTATGAGTATGGAGATTGGAGAAAGGGCTGGCATCCTGACTGGAAAAGCTATGTTTTTGACTATGGAAAGGGTGAGGTAAGGTCCTTTCTGCTTAGCTCCGCTCACTTTTGGCTTGAGAAATACCATGTGGACGGTCTTAGGGTAGATGCGGTTGCCAGCATGCTCTACTTGGACTACTCAAGGCATGAATGGGTTCCTAACATATACGGTGGCAAAGAAAATCTTGAAGCCATAGACTTTTTGAAAAAGCTCAATACATGCCTATACAGAGATTTTGAGGGCATACAGACTATAGCGGAAGAGTCTACCGCCTTTCCCATGGTAAGCAGACCCGTGTATCTTGGTGGGCTCGGCTTTGGCTTTAAGTGGAACATGGGCTGGATGAACGACACGCTTTTTTACATGTCCAAAGACCCCATATACAGGAAATACCACCATCATCAGCTCACCTTTAGCATCTGGTATGCCTTTTCTGAAAACTTTATACTTCCCCTTTCCCATGACGAAGTAGTCCATGGCAAAGGCTCACTCATATCCAAGATGCCAGGCGACTATTGGCAAAAGTTTGCCAACCTTAGGCTCCTCTTCGGATACATGTGGACTCATCCAGGGAAAAAGCTCCTCTTTATGGGTGGAGAGTTTGCTCAGTGGAGGGAGTGGAACCATGACCAAAGTCTTGATTGGCATCTTCTTCAATACGAGAGCCACAGAGGAATTCAAAGGCTCATAAAGGACCTAAATAAGCTCTACAGAGAAGAGAAGGCACTTCACGAGCTGGATTGCGAGCCAGAGGGCTTTGAGTGGGTAGATTTCTATGACTGGGAGAAGAGCATTATTAGCTATCTTAGGAAATCCTCCGAGGGAGACCTTCTGCTTGTGGTTTGCAACTTCACACCCGTTCCTCGCTTTGAATACAGAATAGGTGTGCCAAAGGCAGGCTTTTGGAAGGAGCTTTTAAACACAGACTCTGAGATATACGGTGGCTCAAATCTTGGTAATATGGGTGGAGTATGGGCGGAAGAGGTGCCTTTTCATGGAAGACCTTTCTCTCTTAAACTTACACTACCACCTCTTGCGGTGGTGGTGTTAAAGAAGGTTTTATAAGTTAGAACTTCATATTTTTAGGATACGGATTGATAGAAAGCTCTTCAATGGCAGAAAGTATCCTATAGGTGTGCTGGCGATCAATCCTTTTGAAGTCATCGCTTACCGATTTTTTGAAGAGCAGTTTATACATAAAGAGTTTTCTTTATAGCATCCAAGCTAAGGAGTTCTTCGTCTTTCCTTTCCAAAACTACCTTAACATCATGCATATCTTCAATAAGCTGTGTAAATTCCTTCCATGGCATTATAATTTCCTTGATTTTCTTATTTTGGTCTATTACATACTTCACCCTTTCCTTAGAATGCTTTTTCATAGGGTTCAATTTATGCTACTCCTCTCTTTTGGCAACTTGTTCTATGGGTCGGGCGGGAGTCGAACCCGCGACCCACGGATTAAGAGTCCGTTGCTCTGCCAGCTGAGCTACCGACCCTCTGCAGTCTATTAATTATAAAACTTTCTAAAAACTCTTTCAAGCCCTCCACTTCCACTTCAAAGTCAAGATAGAAAAGGTTTTCCGCAGGCTCTAACTTTACAAGGTCCTTTAAGGTGGTTATGTATAACTTGTCATCTTGAAGTTTGAAGCCTCTATAGTGATAGTGGTCTGGAAAGCCAAGGGTGTCTTCCAGTCTTATGCCTAATCTTCTAAGGGTTTGGAAAAACTGCTCGTTGTCTCCAAGTCCACAAAAGGCTAAAAAGCTAAGCTCATGGTAGTTTTCTACCTGCCTGTGGTCTGTGCTCCTAAGTATCCTCCAGCCACTTCTACGCATCTTAAAAGTAGGCTTGTGAGCATGTCTCCAGTCAAAGTCCTCAAGCTCTACGTATGAAAGCACAAAAGCGTCCGCCCTTTCCATGCACTCAAGAGGCTCTCTCAATCTACCAAAAGGCAAAACCCTGTCTGAGAAGTCTCTTTTTCTGAGAAGAAGAAGGTCTAAGTCTCTGTGTATTTTCCTGTGCTGAAAGCCATCGTCAAGGATAATAAGCTCTGGTTTTAATTCCCTAAGGGCAAAGTCCGCACCCCTGCACCGCACCTCATCCACCACAAGGCTAACCCTTGGCAGTAGCTTTGCCAACATATAAGGCTCATCTCCAGCCTCCTGCCAGCTTGCTTTTAACCTGCCCCATTCAGAGACCAAAAGTGTCCCCTTTGTGCTCCTTTTGTAGCCTCTTGAAAGGATGCATACCCTTAGGTTTTCAGAGAGCATATTGGCTATATACCTAACCAAGGAGCTTTTCCCACTTCCTCCCACAGACAGATTACCAACTGAAATAACAGGAACAGAAACTTTGCATTGAGCCATAAGACCCGAGTCATAAGCCCAGTTTCTAAGTTTGACCGCCCAAAGGTATGGATTGAGGCTTTCAAGCATCTTTAAACCTTTTAGCATCCCTTATAAGAAGAAAAGCAAGCAAAAAGCCTCCAATTATGGCACTCAAATACTGAGTTATAAACCTCCAAAGCAAGGAAAAGCCTCCAAGAAGAGAAAGCTCCAAGAAGGGTTCAAAGGCATACAATGCACCTACCTCTCCCACACCGCTCCCACCCGGGGTTGGGCTTATAAATATGGCATACAGAAGCAAAAGCTGATGTTCTATGAGGGTTAAAATTTCTGGCTGTGGATTAAAGCTCTTTAGTAGGAAAGCACCCGACGCTAAGAAAGACATATAAACAAGCACACTGCTTAAGCATGCAATAAGTATACTCATCTTTTTGTCCCTAAGAAATATTTTGAGGACTACCAAGTATTTTTTGAGATTATATTTTAGCCTCTGTATGAGCTTTTGCTGGTTAGAAGAGCTTCTCTTAAAGAAAAGCCTAAGAAGTATGTATAAGAAAAGCACTAAAGCAAAGAAAAAGAGCAAAACGTAGCCTATTCTAACACCTTGAGATGGGTTTTTGTATATGTGTAAAAGCACGTAGGGTAGAGCCAGAAGAAAAAAAACTAAACCACTTAGCATTTTCATAGTTAATATGCTAAGCACCTTATGCAATTTTCCACCCTTTCTTGAAAGAGTATACATGGACATAAACTCTCCCCCTGCTTGTGAAGGTGTTATGGTAGCACCAAAGGTATTTATGTAGGATATAACATAGCCGTAAAAGAAGGAGTATCTTAGCTTCATTGCCCTCGAAAGCACAAAAAACCTAATGTTGTCAAAGGTATGATACAAAAGCATAAAGGCAAAGGACATGAGCATATACTTCTTGTCCGCATGGATAAGCGCGTTAAAAAAGTCCTTTGTAAAATTCTTCTTGACTATATAGACCAATGAACCGCCCACAAACAAGAGGGTAAGGAGTATGCCATACAGAATTGACCTATACATCCACAGGTTTATATTTTAATCCTCATGCGAGTCCTTATGATAGACAACTATGACTCCTTTACCTACAACTTGGTTCAATATTTGCAGATGCTTTCTGCGGATGTGGCTGTAAGAAGAAACGACGAGATAAGCCTTGAGGACATAAGAAGGGCAAAGCCAGATGCCATTGTGATATCTCCTGGACCTTGCACTCCAAAGGAAGCAGGCATATCTGTGGATGTGATAAGGGAGTTTTACAGGGAAATACCCATACTGGGTGTTTGCTTGGGTCATCAGTCTATAGGTTATGCCTTTGGGGCAAAGATAGTGAGGGCAAAAAGGCTTATGCATGGCAAAACATCTCAGATAACACACACAGGCGAGGGCATCTTTGAAGGTCTCAAGAACCCTTTTACTGCGGTAAGATATCACTCCCTTGTCATAGACAGGAGCACTCTGCCAGAGGTTTTAAAGATAACCGCATGGTCTGAAGATGATGAAATAATGGGTATTCAACATGTGGAGTATCCTCTCTTTGGTGTCCAGTTTCATCCAGAATCTGTTCTTTCAGAAGAGGGTATGAAACTTCTTGAAAACTTTCTTAGAATAGCAAAGGAGAGAGTTTTGGTATAATTGAATTGTGAAGGTTTTAGTGGTCGGTAATGGTGGCAGAGAACACGCCATAGTATGGAAGCTGTCTCAAAGTCCTTTGATAAAAGCCCTTTACTGTGCTAAGGGAAATGCTGGCACTTCAAGGATAGCCAAAAACATACCCATAGAACCTACAGACATAAAAACCCTTGCGGACTTTGCCCAAAGGGAAGGTATTGACTTTACGGTGGTTGGACCAGAAGCACCCTTGTGTGCTGGTCTTGTGGACGAGTTTGAAAGGAGGGGTCTAAGGGTCTTTGGACCCTCTCAGAAGGCTTCTATGCTTGAGGGGAGTAAGGTCTTTGCTAAGGAGTTTATGCAAAGGTATGGTATACCCACCGCAGAGTTTCATGTATTTGAAGACCCACAAAAGGCGAGGAATTTTGTAAAGGATTTTGGTGTTCCTGTGGTTATAAAGGCGGATGGGCTTGCAAGTGGCAAGGGGGTGGTGGTTTGCAAGAGCCAAGAAGAAGCTATGCAAGCCATAGAAAGGCTAATGGTAAGAAAAAGTCTTGGCGAAGCGGGGTCAAGGGTGGTTATAGAAGAATACCTTGAAGGTGAGGAAGCCTCTTACATAGTGCTTCTCAATGGAGACAAATACCTACCCCTGCCTACCTCTCAAGACCACAAAAGACTTCTTGACGGTGATATGGGTCCAAACACGGGTGGCATGGGAGCATACTCACCCAATCCCTTTGTGGACGAAGATACAGAGAAAGCCATAAGGGAGCAGATAGTAGAAAGGGTAATAGAAGGTCTAAAGAGAGAGGGCATATACTACAGGGGCTTTCTGTATGTGGGTCTTATGCTTACCCATAGAGGACCAAAGGTGTTAGAGTTTAACGTAAGGCTTGGAGACCCAGAAGCTCAGCCACTTCTTATGAGGCTAAGGGGAGACTTCCTCCAAACCCTGCTTGATTTTTATGAAGGCAAGGATGTAAGCCTTGATATAGACCCAAGGCATACCCTATGCGTAGTCCTTGCAAGCAAGGGCTATCCAGAAAAGCCAGAGGATGGCAAGGAGATTTTAGGGCTTGAGGAGGTGGAAAAATTAGAGGATATAGTGCTTTTCCATGCTGGAACGGAGGAAAGGAATGGCAAGATATACACAAGGGGTGGAAGGGTTTTGAATGTGTGTGCTTGGGGAAGGGACTTACAGGAAGCAAGGGAAAGGGCTTACAAGGCGGTAGGCAAGATACACTTTGAGGGCATGCATTACAGAAGGGACATAGGGCTTAGGGGGATAAGGTCGTTAACTGAAAGAAAGGGCTTTTAAACCTCTATAGCATACGCTTCAATCTAATACCTTTATCTCAGAATATTTATATTTATGTTTGACTACGCAGTAGTTGGTGGCGGTATAGGTGGTGTTTTGGCTTCCTCACTTCTCTCTCATATGGGAAAGGACGTTATTCTTTTTGAATCTCTTGACTATCTTGGGGGTTGTGCGGGGACTTTTCAGAGGAAGGGTTTTTACTACAATGTGGGTGCTGCTACCTTTGTGGGTGCGGAAGAAGAGCTTCCTGTGGGGAAAATAGCAAAGTATGTGGGTTTAGAGCTTCCCATAAAGCCTATAGACCCTGCCATGGTAATATATCTGGGGGATAAGACTATAAGAAGGTGGAAAAATAGAGAGATTGCCCTTGAGGAGATATCAAAAGCCTTTCCAGAACTTAACCACAGAGCCTTTTGGAAGAGGGTATACGAAGTAAGCGACGCCATATGGAGTATGTGGTGCGATAGCCTGCCTTATCCCAGCTTAACCTTGCCTTTTAGAAACCTTTCAAAGCATCCTATTAGCTTTCTTTCTACCCTTTTGTGTAATTTTTTCAGTGCCAAAAGGGTCGCAAAGATATACCTTGGAGACTTTAACTCGGACTATGAGCTTTTTCTTACACATCACACTCTAATTACTGCGCAGGGCTTTTTGGAAGAGGTGCCTTTCTCTGTAGCCTCTTTGGGACTTACCTATCCAAACCTAACAAACTATTATGTGATAGGTGGTATGGGGAAACTTCTTGACACCTTTGCCAAGAGGGTAAAACACGTAAGTATGAAAACGAGGGTAAAGGCCATAAGGAAAAAGCCTTGGGGTTTCCTTATAGAGACCAACAAGGGGCAATACGAGGCAAAAAGAGTTATTCTAAACACTACCCTGTGGAAGGCTGGAGACCTTATAGAAGAGCTTAGGGATTTTTCCGAAAGGGCAAAAAGGCGATACTCCAAGCTATGGGGTGCTTTTACCATATACATGACGGTAGAAGGAGAGCTTCCAAAGGACTTTTCTCACCACCATTTTATACTTCTGAGAGAGCCTATACCCTACACGGGCAGTAGGTCTCTGTTTTTTTCTATCTCAGAGGAAGATGACCCAGTGCTTAGCAAGGAAAAAACACGCAGTATTACCATATCTACCCACACAAGGCTTGAGCTATGGGAGGGACTTTCAAAGGAAGAATACGAGGAAAGAAAGGAAAGGGCTACCGAGTATTGTCTTGAGCTAATCTATAAGCATCTGCCAGAGCTAAGAGCTTTGAAAAAACTTCAAGTCTTTGCTGGCACTCCAAAAACCTTTGAGAGATACACGGGAAGATACAGGGGTTCCGTGGGTGGTATACCCGTTATAAAGGAAAACTTTCCCTTTTCCTATCCCTCACCACTTACGCCTGTGGAGGGTGTCTATCTTGTGGGAGATACGGTCTTTCCGGGTCAAGGTTGGCCCGGCGTTAGCATGGGCGTCATAAACCTGCTAAAACTTATAGAAAGGGACTTTCAAATATGCTAAGGATTCGCCTAAGGGAGTGGTTATACATACTCTTACTCGCTTTCCTTCTTGGCTTTTCCATATCAGGCTTTGTGGCATCTTTGCACGGTCAAAACCTAATGCCAATGGCTTTTCTTGGACTACTTACCTCAGGCTACATATTTATCCTCTCCCTTATAACCACAGAGATAAACAACCGCTGGATTGTAAAAAAACTGCCAGAGTTTTTAAGAACACCCTTTAGCCTTTTGCTTGCCTTACTTTCTGGCTTTTTCGGTGCAATAGGTGGCTACCTTACCAATGAAGCTTTTAGAATAGTGGACTTGCATCTTCCCATGAGCAAAGCCCTTAGTCTTTCTTTTTTCTTAGGAATTATGACCGCATCCCTTGGCTATCTTCTCTACAAGCTTGTTTCTTTGCAAAGAAGAGAAGAAGAAAACAAAAGGTTACTCCTTGAGGAGCACATAAGAAACTTAGAAAGTCAGATAAGCCCTCACTTTATGTTTAATACGTTGAACGCATTGGCGGAGCTTGTCTATCAAGACCCTCGCAAAGCGGAAGAAGCCATATTAGCCTTGGCAAGCCTCCTTAGAAAAAGCCTCTACTTTGAACCTCTTATAACCTTGCAGGAGGAGATAAACCTCCTAAAAGACTACTGGAAGGTCATAAGCCTTAGGTTTGTAGGTAAAATAGAGCTTGAAACAGAGCTGGATGAGAGTCTTTTGTCTTTGAAAGTGCCTAAGTTTTCCCTGCAGGTTCTTGTAGAAAACGCACTAAAGCATGGTCTAAAGCTAAGAAGAGGAAAGGTGCAAATAAGAGCTTACAGAGAGGGAGGCAAGGCGATAATAGAGGTGATAGACAACGGCGTAGGTTTTGAGGAAATAAGGGAAGGCACAGGTCTTTCTAATCTGAGAAAAAGACTTGAACTCTGTAATGGAAAGCTAAGCTATAAGTCCTCTGAGGGCTTGACGGTCTTTAGAATAGAGCTTGATGAGAGGTAAAAATCAAACCTTAAAGGGTAGCTTTGTCCCATACCAAAGGGACTCTGCAAGACCTATGCTTATCCTTAGGTAAAAACCAAAAGGAGGTGTGTGCCATGCAACTACCAGAGGCTTTTAGGTTCATGAGGATAGGATGGTGGATTGTCCACATAGTGGGTATAACTCTGGTCTTTTTGCTTGGCAGATGGACCGCATGAGAAAGGTCCACCATGCCCATGCCTTGCCTCCTCCTGAAGGGGTCCTCCCCGCCCCTCAGGAAACTTTCAAAACCCTTGAAGATGCCTACTTTTTGGGTTATGTGCCAAGGCCAGTGGCACTCCTTTGTGTGGGAGAAAATCCACTGGCAGTAGCTTGGCACATGCCCACAAACAAAGCACCCTTTATGTATGCGGTAGCCATAGCAAGGGAAAACTACAGCCACAAGCTGGTCTTAGAGGGAATAGACTTCACTGTCAACTTCCTCCCTGAAACCTACCTTGAGGACATCCTTATCGCAGGAAAATATCACGGAGACCAAACAGATAAATGGAAACTATTCAAGGAAATAAAACCTCTCAAAGCCTTGAGGGTTAATGCCTACATGGTGGAGCAATCCCTTCTTGTGTATGAGTGCAAGCAAGAAAGGCTCATTGAGCTTCCAGACCATAGCCTGTTAATAGGCAGGGTGGAAATAATACACTACAAAAAGGGTAAGCTAAAACCAGAGAAGGTAAGGTATCCTCTCCACATGGGTAAAGCCTACTTTTCAAAAAACACGAAAGCAAAAGCCTATATTTTATAACTGATGAAGAGCATATATAGGCTTTCTGGCTTTTTCTTTTTTGGGCTCGGCACTCTTGGCATCTTTTTGCCACTTTTACCCACTGTTCCCTTGTATCTTCTTGCCATTATATTGCTTTCCAGAGCTTCCAAAAGGGACATAGTGAGGCTTAAAAGGATACCATTTATAGGTAAAAGGATATATCCATACATAAAAAGGGCTGTAAAATACCTACGGTCATGGAATACACGACCGCAAAGTTTATCCACTTAATTGGCATTTTTATCTGGGCAGGAGCATCCTCCTCTCTTGGACTTTTTATGCTGTATTCTATGAAAAGACCCACAGGTTGCAATCAAGACCTACTTAGGAACTTTTACCGTTGGATGACCAACCTTGAAATAGCAGGCTTTGTGTTAGCTATAGTAATGGGTTTTTATATGCTTCACCTTCTCAAGTATAAGTTTGACATAAACTGGCTAAACTACAAGCTACCTCTTGTTTTGGGTATCATACTACCCCTTGAGGTCATAAACTTTTGGTTTGTTAACTTCTACATACCTCGTTCAAAGGAAAAGCCAAAAGCCTATAAAAACTACGACCTGTTTACATACATAGTAGCCCTGCCACTTATAGCCATATCCCTAATAGTTATCTACCTTGCGGTAGCCAAACCATGAGAGCGGTGTATTTGTTCAAAAGAGACCTAAGAGTAAAGGATAACAGAGGACTTGCCTATGTGTCAAAGAGACACAAGGAGATTGTTCCCGTCTTTATCTTTGACAAGGACATAATCAGAGACTTAAAGGTTGACAAAAAAAGGCTTGGCTACTTATACAAAGCCTTAGCCCTATTGTCCTCACAGATAAAGGTTTACTGTATGCAAGGTAGCACGGAAGAAGTCTTAAAGGAAGTGTTTAAAACCGCTAAGCCAACCCATCTATACACTACAACGTCTTACAGCTGGAGTGGAAGAGAAAGGAACAAGGTCATAAAAAGTATTTGCCAAGCCTACGGTGTGGAATATGTGGAAGTTTTTGAAAACTTTCTTGTGAGACCAGAATCCATACCTCAAAAAAAGGTGTATACGCCCTTTTACACAGAATGGATAAAAAGAGTAGAACTTACGGAAGAAGACCCACAAGACTTTAAAGTGCCAGACCTACCATTGCCCACCTTAAAGGACTTAAACATAGACTTTGATAGTCCAGAACCCTTTCATCCAGAGGACTGTTTTGAGAGGTTAAGGAGCTTTCCCTTTGAAAGATACGAAGAGCTTAGAAACTATCCAGCTGTAGATGGTTCTTCAAGACTTTCTCCTTGCATAAGATTTGGAGTGCTATCCTTGAGAAGTATCTTTAAGACCGCACAGGGTAGGAGCGAGCAGTTTATAAAGGAGTTGGCATGGAGAGAGTTTTGGTATCACATAGCTTACAATTTTCCACAGACCAAAGACCTTGAGTTTCAGGAAAAGAGAAGAAACATAAGATGGGAAAACAGGCAAGAATACATACAGGCTTTCTTTGAGGCACGCACTGGCTATCCCATAGTAGATGCAGGCATAAGACAGCTTAAAGAAGAAAAATGGCTTCACAACAGGATGAGGATGATAGTAGGTAGCTTCCTCACAAAGGTTTTGCTTATAGACTGGAGGATAGGAGAGGAGTTTTTCAAGGAACACCTTTTGGACTACGATGAGGTGGTAAACATAGGAAATTGGCAGTGGACCGCCTCTGTGGGTGCAGACCCCAAACCCTTTAGGCTTTTCAACCCCATACTTCAAGCCCAAAGGTATGACCCACAGTGTGAATATATAAAAAGGTATATTCCAGAGCTTTCAGACATACCCTGCGAAAAGCTACATGACCCTATAAGGTATGCACTACCCTACCACAAACCCATTGTAAATTATTACCAAAGGATAAGCATCGCAAAAGAGCTATACAAAGCCCTTTCTTGACTGTATAAACTACAAGCCTATATTTATACACGCCGTGGAACTTATCATAAGCACTATAACGATTATAGGTGCGGTGGTTGGAGTTGGTGTGTTTTTGATGATGCATATAGATAAGAGACTGGATGCACTCCAAGCTGACATTCAAAGAGTGGATAAAAAGACAGATACCTATAGGCAGGAGCTTATGGAAGAGATAAACAGACTTGAGGAGAAAATAGATAGAGTAGATGCAAAGGTAGATGTAAAAGTGGAAACTTCTAAACAGGAATTAAAAGAGGAAATACGAAAGGTAGATGCAAAGGTTGATAAGGTAGATGCGAAGGTTGACACGGTAAAGCAGGAGCTTATGGAAGAGATAAACAGGCTTGAGGAGAAGATAGATAGAGTAGATGCAAAAGTAGATGTAAAAGTGGAAACTTCTAAACAGGAACTAAAGGAGGAAATACGTAAAGTAGACGCAAAGGTTGATAAGGTAGATGCGAAGGTTGATGCTTATAAACAAGAACTAAAAGAAGAGATACATAAAGTGGATGTGAAAGTTGATACGATAAAGCAAGAACTAAAGGAGGAAATAAACAAGCTTAGAGAGGAAATACAAAAGGTAGATGCAAAAGTAGACCTCACGCGTCAAGAACTTAAGGCTGAGATTATGGAAACTAACAGAAGAATAAGTCATGCGGAGGCAGAGTTAAAAGAGGACATAAGAGAGATAAGATTGGTTCTCTTTAAAATATTGGAAGTTCCACAAAAGGAAAGCTAAATATTTAGATAGTCCCTTAGTGCCTTTGCACCCTCTCTGCTTGTTTTTAGAGTTTCGTTTATATCTTTGAAAACTATCACATATTTACTTTGCTCCACACTCTTTAGCTCCTTTACCTTGCTTAGGTTAACAAGGTAAGACCTATGGACCCTAAAGAAGTTGTATGGTCTAAGCATATCCTCTATCTCGTATAGCTTTTTGCTAAGTGGTAAAAGCCCTTCCTTTGTTCTTACGCTTACCTCTCCCATCTCTGCCTGAACGTAGTATATGTCCTCTGGACTTAGAAAGAGAACCTTATTCCCAATTCTCGCAGGTATTATAGGACGCTCCGCTCTTATAAGATTAGAAACTTGCTGATAGTTGCTTTTCTTTTCCAGCACCTTATCTATAGCTTTGGCTAAATCTTCCTGAGAGTAGGGCTTTAAAAGGTAATCTACCGCAGATACTCTAAAGGCTTCAAGGGCATACTCACCATATGCAGTGGTAAAGATTATGTAAGGCTTTAGACCCATGGAAAGGACTTCTTTTGCAAGGTCTATACCAGTGCCATCGGGAAGCCTTATGTCAAGAAACAAGACCTCTGGCTTTTTTTCCTCTATGAGCTTTAGGGCTTCTTCGTATGTGCCTGCTTCTCCAACTACCTCAAGCCTGCCATCTTGACTTAACATCCTCTTTAGTCTTTGGACTGCCAAGGGTTCGTCTTCTACTATAAAGGCTCTCATGTATTTTATCTTCCCACCTTGTCCCTGCATTTTGTATGGAGATTTTTACATTTTATTAAAAAGGAGGGCTCCCCCAGATGGGAAGAGCCTACCGCATAGCCATGCTGGGCTTAAAACTGATAGGATGCACTTACATAAAAGCTTCTTCCGGGCTCTGGCACTCTAACACCGGCTCTGAAAGGACTTCTCGTATAAGACAGGTGTTCAAAGTATTTTTTATCAAACACGTTATCCACACCTGCATTAAGGGTCAAGTTTTTGTAATTTACTCCCGCCTTTAGATTAACTATAGCCCAGCCAGAGGTTTTTTGCTCTCTTAGGTCTGAGTCCACTTTGTTTTGAGTTGAGGTTGCTACGGTTTCACCTTCTACAAACCACATGCCTGTATCGTATCTAAGACCAAGCCTACCTCTTAGAGGTGGCACTTCCGCCACATCCCTGTCGGTTATACCAAACTGAGGTTTTCTATCCTTTGTGCCTCTTGTGTAGCTCGCACCACCAAAGAGGAAAAGGTTGTTCCATATGTTATAGGTAGAGCTAAATTCAAAGCCCCAGAAGGTGGCATCTGTGTTTACATAAGTTTGTGCTGTGGCATTTGTAGGTGCACCTTGGACAAAGGGTGTCTGATTTTCCACCACCTTCCTTCCTAAGGTTATATAGTCCTTTACAGAGCTCACGAAGGCAACAAAGCGAGTTAGAGTCTTGCTATCTTGATACTTTAAACCCAAGTCAAGCTCAAGGTTTTTGGAGGGTTTTAGATTGGGATTACCCACCCATCCACAGAAGTTTGGTATATTGTCTGGATTTCTGCACTGACCACCCATTATAGGCATTGGGAATGCGATATATCTCTCTTGAGGGTCTGGCACTCTTACCGCATATCCAAGTCCGGCAAACAGCTCAAGCTCCTTAGAGAGGTTATAAAAGAGTTGCACGTTTCCAGAAGGGTATGTATCCCTTTTAGAGGTTTTCCTCGTTCCATGATAGGTAAAGTAAAGGTCCGACACTCTTCCATCTCCACTTGCCGGGTAAGCTATAGGTAAATCACTTGCCTCTGTTTTGGTGCTATCCACTCTTAGTCCTACTACAAGCCTTGCCATATCTCCAAGTCTCGTCCTGTATTCACCAAAGACACCAAAGTTGGTAGTATCCACGTCGGGTATCATGGGTATGGGCGTTCCCATTCTGTAGCCTCTTCTTTCGTTGCGAGCATCCCAGTTCCACTTGTAATACTCAAAACCTAACAGAAGGCTTTCCAAATTGCCTTCCACTCTAAAGCCAGTATTCTTAGTTTCAGCGTAGGTTCTCATGTGATAGGGCTTTCCTTGAATGGGATTGTTGCTGGACCTTAACCTATACTGGTCTGTCATATCGTGTTCTACTTTAGTGTGGTAGAGTTGGAATTTAAGGTCCTTTATGAGGTCAAAGGGTTTTTCTATTTTGTATGTTAGATTAAACCTGTCCGTGTCATCTCTTATAGCGTCCATGAGAAGGGCAGGATATAGCACATGCTTGGCTTCTTGACGAGTATAGGCAAATTCTAACTCATGCCCCTTTGTAGGAGAAATTCCAAACTTAGTCCAGTAAGTGTTTATCTCAAAGGCTTTGGAGTTTCTCTTGTTAGGTTTGTAGCCGGAAGGATTATTAGGAGGATATACCTCTGTTATTCTCTTGCCATCCCCATCCTTGTAAGGCTTTGAATATCTGTAGGAGTATCCCACAAGTCCGTAGAACCTCTCATCCCTGTAGGAAATAACAGGTGAAAAGTTTCTATAGTCAAAAGAGCCAACGGTGACATTAAGCCTTAGCCTAAAGCCCTGCTCTGGCTTTTTGGTAATTATGTTTACAAGACCACCCAGTGAACCTTGATGTCTTATATCAAAGGGTCCCTTTACTACATCTATCCTCTCCACTTCAGAAAAGTCCACATGGAAGGCAGGCGGGTCCATCCTATTGGGACACGCAGCGTGAACCTCGGTGTCGTCAATAAGCACGTTTATGTTATGTCTTTGAAAAGCCCTTATAACCACATCGTTGGCAATGCCAGCCTTCCTAATTTTATGAACACCTTCAATTCTTGTCAGAGCCTCACCCACATCCTTTGCGAAGGATTCTCGCACCTCTCTTATTTCAAGGCTGTCTCTAAAGGTCTCCCTTTTGCCCTTTACTTCAACCTCCTTTAGCAACACCTCCTGTGCGAAGGCTGGAAAGCTAAGAACCGCTCCTAAAAGAAGTGCCTTCTTCATGTCTTACCCCCTTACCAAGATATAATTCTCACTCTTTCCTCAGAGAGTAGCCTAAAAACCATGTCAGGCTTGCCAAATTCTGCACCCTTTACAAGCTCCTTGACCCCAAACATATTGGCACAGCGTGGACACACGTAAACCTTTCCACCCTTTGAGATAAACTCTTGTAGTGCCTTGCTTGCCTCAGAAGATTTTGCCTTTGCGTCTGCAAGCCTTACACCCTCAGAGTTAAGCCAAATTACCGTTGGATTACCCCTTTCAAGAGACAAAATGGCAAACCTTATAGCCACAACCGCAGAGGATTCCTTGTCCCTTGATAAGTTAACTACCACGGTTATGTTATCCTGAGCCTGAGCTTGATGTTGATGCATGTGTCCCTCGTGAGCCCATGAAGGCATACCTACAAGAGGCATAAGCCCGACAAATGCAGTTAATATTAGATGTTTCATTCTCATGAATTCACCTCCAATTTAGCGTTATAATTAACATTATAGAATAGATTATGACCCTTGTCAAGTTTGAAAAGGTTAGCGATTACTTATAGACCTTCCTTCTAAATAGGTCTTTGGGAGAGACAAGCCTTTCAATAAAAACCTTACCATCAAGATGGTCTATTTCATGTTGAATAACCACCGCTTCAAAGCCTTCCGTCTCAAACTCTAAGAGATTTCCCTTCCTGTCAAAGGCTTTTACCCTTATCCAGTAGTTTCTTTTCACATTACCTGTATAGTCTGGAACACTAAGACAGCCTTCTCTGATAATTAGTTCTCCCTCCCTTTGAACTATCTCTGGATTTATAAGCACCATAAGTCCGTGGCTGAGTTTGTTTTCCTTATGCTTAGAATTAGAAGTGTCAACCACTATAATCCTTTTGTGAACACCTACCTGCGGAGACGCAATACCAACGCAACCTGGAGAGGTTTTCATAGTGTATATTAGGTCTTCAATAAAGCTGTCCAACTCCTTGTCAAAGGATACAACCTCAAGGGAAGGGACTTTTAACCTCTCATCGGGATAGGTTATTATGGGTAGTTTTCTCATAGCCTTTCCCCTTCCTCCCTCTCTACGCTTATGTCAACACCCAACAAATCCTTTAACTTCTCAAGCTCAAGTCTCAAAATATCTTCTACATCCTCTTGCCCTTCCGCTTCTATAACCATCACATATAGGCTTCCCCTCTTTTCCGTTCTAAGGTCGCTTATATTTAAGCCGAGGTCTGCAAGGATTGAAGAAACCCCATAGACTATCCCAGGCTTATCAGAGCCAAAGACCACAATCCTATAAATAGCCTCCGCCTTAGGATAAACCACTTCCTCTAACTCCCTACATACCATAAAAAGCTCATACTTTTGCCCTACCTCTTGAAGGTTTTGGAGTATATCCTCTGCGTTTATATCCTCGGCAGAGGACACTATGAGCATTATGGTAAACTCACCGTTGAGCCTTGTCATTGAAGAATCTTCAAGGTTTAAGCCCATCCCATATAAGGCTCTTGAAACTCCCGCCACTATGCCCGGTCTGTCCTTGCCAAATATGGAGAGGATGAAAAACTTCATGCTAAGATTTTA